>NZ_JBMKHP010000022.1:0-54935 GCF_049238705.1 Enterobacter cloacae complex sp. IR5403
AATTCACTGTCGGCGAAGGTAAGTTGATGACTCATGATGAACCCTGTTCCATGGCTACAGATGACAAACATGATCTCATATCAGGGACTTGTTCGCACCTTCCTTAGCGCCGGTGAGCACGGTGAAAGGCTTGTTTACCTCGAAAAATATACTCGGTGACTGCCTGGCCTATTTCATGATGGTCAGCGTGCTGTACGGCCTGCTGACGTGGATCCCACTCTATCTGGTGAAGGAAAAAGGCTTTTCGTTTATGAGTATGGGGCTGGTCGCCAGTATGCCGTGCATCGGCGGATTTATCGGTGCAATTTTCGGCGGCTACGTTTCCGACAAACTACTCGGCCGTCGGCGCAAACCGACCATGATGTTTACCGCGGTCAGCACCGTTTTGATGATGGTCATTATGCTGAATATTCCGCAAAGCACCGTGGCGGTTTGCGTGGGGCTGTTCTTTGTTGGCCTCTGTCTGAATATCGGCTGGCCTGCTTTTACGGCTTACGGTATGGCCGTCGCGGACAGTAAAACCTATCCGATAGCTGCCTCCATTATCAATAGCGGCGGTAATCTCGGCGGATTTGTTTCCCCGATGCTGGCAGGTTATCTGCTGGATAAAACAGGCAGTTTTAATTCTGTGTTTATTTATTTCGGTATTTGTGCAGCCATTGGCTTAATTATGATTATGCTGCTGGAAGAACCGAAATAATAAAAAAATCCCTCTTGTAAGAATGGAGTAAATATATGCTATTGAAAGATAAAGTCGCCGTCATTACCGGCGCGGCCTCCGTACGCGGTTTGGGTTTCGCCACGGCGAAATTATATGCCGAACAGGGCGCGAAAGTGGTGATTATCGATTTAGATGTCGAAGCAAGCCGGGCAGCGGCGGCGAGTCTGGGCGATGAACATCTGGGCCTTGCGGCGAACGTCAGCAATGAATTACAGGTTAATGCCGCCATTGAGCAGGTGCTGGGGAAATACGGGCGCATCGATATTCTGGTGAATAACGCTGGTATTACACAGCCTATCAAGCTGATGGATATCAAACGTGAAAATTACGATGCGGTGCTGGACGTCAGCCTGCGCGGCACGCTGCTGATGTCTCAGGCGGTGATCCCCACCATGCGCGCGCAGAAGTCGGGCAGCATCGTCTGTATTTCATCGGTATCAGCCCAGCGCGGTGGCGGTATTTTTGGCGGGCCACACTACAGTGCCGCGAAAGCGGGTGTGCTGGGCCTGGCGAAAGCGATGGCCCGCGAGCTGGGGCCGGATAACGTGCGCGTTAACTGCATCACGCCGGGTCTTATTCAGACGGACATCACCGCAGGCAAGCTGAGTGATGAGATGAAAACCGCCATCCTGGCGGGCATTCCGCTTAACCGCCTCGGCGATGCGCAGGATATTGCCCGCGCCGCACTGTTCCTCGGCAGCGACCTTTCGTCTTACTCCACCGGTATCACGCTCGACGTGAACGGCGGGATGCTGATCCATTAAGGAGACTCGAAGATGACGGATACCACAGTTCAACAGGTGGCCGCGGCGGCCTGGCGCATTCGCCGTTATGCGTTACGAATGGGCGAAGTTCAGGGGCAGGGCTACATCGGGCAGGCGCTGGGCTATGCCGATGTGCTGGCCACCGCGTTTACCCACGGGATGAGCCTTAAGCCGGGCGAGCCGGAGTGGGAAGGGCGTGACCGTTTTCTGCTCTCCCACGGCCATTACGCCATCGCCTGTTATGCCGCCCTGATTGAAGCAGGGGTCATATCTGAAGAGGAGCTGGAGACCTACGGCGCGGACGACAGCCGCCTGCCGATGTCCGGCATGGCAACCTACACGCCAGGCATGGAGATCTCCGGCGGTTCGCTGGGGCAGGGCTTAAGCATTGGCGTTGGCATGGCGCTGGGGCTGAAGCACAAGCAGAGCACGGCGTGGGTCGTCAACTCCATGTCGGACGGCGAGCTTGATGAAGGGTCAACCTGGGAAGCGGCGATGTCGGCGGCACACCATGGCCTGTCGAACCTGATCGTGCTGGTGGACATTAACCGCCAGCAGGCGGACGGCAACTCGCACGCGATCCTCGGCTTTGAACCGCTGGAGGATAAGTGGACCTCCTTCGGCTGGTACGTGCAGCGCGTAAACGGCAATGACGTTCCTGCGCTGGTGGCGGCGTTTGATAACGCCAAACGCTATCCGGAAAACCAGCCGCGCGTCATTTTGTGCGACACGCTGATGGGCAAGGGAGTGCCTTTCCTTGAGCAGCGTGACAAGAACCATTTTATTCGCGTGGATGCTGACGAGTGGCAAAAGGCACTCGCCGTACTGGATGCCAACAAACCTGAAGGAGTGCTGTAATGAGCCAGACCACGGAGAAAAAACCGCGTTTAACCACGTCGGCGATGATTGCCTCTATCGCGGAAGAGGGCCAGGAGACGCGAGCCGCACCGTTCGGCCACGCGCTGGTGAAGCTGGCGGAACAGCGACCGGAGGTCGTAGGCATGACTGCGGATCTGTCGAAGTACACCGATCTGCATATTTTCGCTCAGGCCTACCCGGAACGCTTCTTTCAGATGGGCATGGCCGAGCAGTTGTTAATGGGGGCCGCGGGCGGCATGGCGAAAGAGGGTTTTATTCCTTTCGCCACCACCTATGCCGTCTTCGCCACCCGCCGCGCCTACGATTTTATCCATCAGGTGATTGCTGAAGAGCACTTGAACGTGAAGATCTGCGCGGCGCTGCCGGGGCTAACCACCGGTTACGGGCCGAGCCACCAGGCGACGGAAGATATTGCGATTATGCGCGGTATTCCGGGCATGACGATTATCGATCCCTGTGACGCAATCGACACCGAACAGGCGGTGCCGGCGATGGCAGCGCACGATGGCCCGGTGTATATGCGACTGCTGCGCGGCAAGGTGCCGGTGGTGCTGGACCAGTACAACTACCAGTTTAAGATTGGCAAAGCCGCGCTGCTGGAAGAGGGGAGCGACGTCCTGATCATTGCTTCAGGTTTGATGACCATGCGTGCGCTGGAGGCGGCGAAACAGCTGCGTAAAGATAACGTCAGCGTGGCGGTGCTGCACTCGCCCACCATTAAGCCGCTGGACGAAGAGACGATCCTGGCGCAGGCCGCAAAGCCGGGACGGCTGGTGATTGTGGCGGAAAACCACAGCAGCGTCGGTGGGCTATGCGAAGCCGTCGCGTCGCTGTTAATGCGCAACCGCGTGAACGTGGATTTCGATACTGTCGCACTGCCGGACGCATTCCTTGACGCAGGCGCGCTGCCCACCCTGCACGACCGCTACGGGATTTCGACCACCGCCATGGTGGAGAAAATCCGGCGCAGGCTCTGAACCCTGCGGGGCGAGTATTCACTCGCCCCTTTCCTGCTTCAGTAACCCACCTTATACACCCGCCCGCTCTGCACCCCTTCCACGCTGCGGCGGTAGGCCTGCGCAACGGTCGCGGCGGGGACGCTTTCAAAGCCGGGGAAGAAACCATCGTAGGCGTCGACGGATTCCGTCAGCACCGTCGGGCTGATCAGATTAATGCGAATACCGCGCGGCAGTTCACAGGCTGCGGCGCGCACAAACCCTTCCAGCGCGGCGTTAACCGTGGTGGCATTCACGCCCTGGGCAATCGGCTCGTGCGCCACAATCCCGCTTATCAGCGTAATCGAGCCACCTTCGTTCAGGTAGTGCTGGCCGGTCAGCGCCAGACGAACCTGCCCCAGCAGCTTATCCTGCAAACCCTGGTTGAACTCGCCGTCGGTCATGGTTGCGAGCGGGCCGAAGTGCAACCCTCCGCTGGCGGAGACAATCGCATCCACCGGACCGATCTTTTCGAACAGCGCCTGCACGCTCGCCTGCGAGGTGATATCCACCTGATGATCGCCCTGCGTGCGACCTACGCGGATCACCTCGTGACGACGGCTTAGCTCTTCTGTCACAGCACGACCGACCGTACCGCTGGCACCAATAATGACGATTTTCATAGCAGACTCCTTATGTTGTGAGCCTTCATTCTTTAATAAATAAAAATTCAGATAAACTGGGCTGACGTTAGAAGATTACTAACCAGAGGTTCGGAATATGGATAAGCTTCGCGGGATGGAGACGTTCATCGCGGTGGTGGAAAGCGGCAGCTTTACCGGCGCGGCGGCGCGGCTGGAGATGTCTGCGGTGATGGTCGGGAAGTATATTGCACAGCTGGAATCGCAGCTCGGTACGCGGCTGCTGGAGCGCAACACCCGTCGCCAGAGCCTGACGGATGTCGGACGGGTTTATTTCGAAGAGGCCAGGCGCGTGCTGGAGCAGGTCTCGATTGCTGAAAACGCGGTTGAGCGCCTGCGAGCCACGCCCGCCGGCACCCTGCGCGTGACGGCGCCTACCTCGTTTGGCGGCTGCGTTATCGCGCCTCTGACGGCCACGTTTTTGCAGCGTTACCCGGAAGTGCGCATCGAACTGGATCTCACCAACCGAATGGTGGATCTGGTAGAGGAAGGGGTCGATCTGGCCATTCGTATCGGTGAGATCCGTAATGAGGATCTGGTGGCGAAATACCTGTGTCCCTACAACATGGTGATCTGCGCCGCGCCGGATTATCTGGCGCGTCACGGTACGCCGCAGACGCCAGCCGATCTGGTGGATCACCTGTGCCTGTCGCACACGGTATGGACGGCGCGTAACGAGTGGCGGCTGCCGGGAGTGGAAGGCGAAGTGCGCTGGAAGCGTGATGCCGTCTTACGATGCAATGACGGCTACGGCTTACGCATGGCGGCGCGAGCCGGGGCAGGACTCCTGCTGCAACCGGAAGTGCTGGTGGCGGAAGAGCTGGCGAACGGCAGGCTGGTTCGGGTTCTGGAAGCGTTTACGCCCGCGCCGAGGCCGGTGCATTTACTCTGGCGTCAGGATTTGCGGCCGCTGCCTAAGCTAACGGAATTTATTGCCCATATTCTGCTAAGATTGGGCACAATATAAAAAAAGAAGGTAAGTAAAGAATGTCTGCAAACAAACTCGCCAGCAGCGCGCAGGGCCTGCAATCCTCTGCCATCCGTGAATTATTAAAACATAGCAAAATGGCAGGCGTGATTTCGCTGGGTGGCGGTATTCCAAATCCGGACCTGTTCGATCATGAAGGTTTAAAAATCGCCGCTGATGCCGTGCTGTCTCAGCATTTTGGCGAAGCGTTCCAGTACGGCCTGACGGAAGGCGTCCCGGGGCTGCGCGAAGAGATCCAACGCATTTGTGAAGGTCGCGGCATCGCCTGTAAAGCCGATGACGTGGTCATTACTTCCGGCTCGCAACAGTCGCTTGACGTGCTGGCGCGGGCGTTAATTAACCCGGGCGATACGGTCGTCGTGGAGCGGCCTACCTACCTCGCCGCGTTGCAGGTCTTTGGTCTGGCGCAGGCGAATTTTGAATCCGTCGGCACCGACGGCGACGGCATGAAAGTGGATGAACTTGAAGCGCTGGTAGCCACCAAAACCATCAAAGCGGTTTATATCGTGCCAACCTTTGGTAACCCGGGCGGCGTGACGCTCTCCGAAGCGCGTCGTAAACAGCTGGTGGAATTATCGAAGCGCTATGACTTCGTGATTATCGAAGACGACCCGTACAGCGAAATTAACTACACCGATGAAGCGTTCCGCCCGCTGATTGCCCATGCCAAAGATATCGGCAATGAGGATAACGTGGTGTACACCTCCACCTTCTCTAAAATCCTCGCGCCGGGCACCCGCGTGGGCTGGGTGCTGGTGCCGGAGTGGCTGAAGCGCGCGGTGGTGAACCTCAAGCAAACCACCGATCTGCACACCAGCACGTTGTCGCAGCTGATGACGTACGAGTATCTGAAAACCGGTCGTCTGGCGAATCAGATTAAAATGATCCGCGAAGCCTATCGCCAGAAATACCAGACCTTTGCAACGGAACTGGAAGCGGAGCTGGGCGATGTGATGTCGTTCCACAAGCCAAAGGGCGGCATGTTCCTGTGGGCGAAAATGAACAACGGCATCAATACGACGAAATGGCTGGAAAAAACATTGAGCAACGGCGTCGTGTTTGTGCCGGGTGAGTTCTTCTACTGCAACGAGCCGGACCATACCACGCTGCGCATGTCTTTCGTTACCCCAACGGATGAGCAGCTTAAAGAAGCGGTTCGACGTTTGAAGATATCGCTGTAACCTGATACAGCAGCGTCAGCTCTCAGAAGTAGGCCGGGTAAGGCGCAGCCGCCACCCGGCGTTTGACTACCGCTCCCTCAGCGCCTCCTTCGCCCGGTTAAACGGCTTGATCATATAATCCAGCACCGTTTTCTCCCCGGTCTTAATATCCACCGTCGCTATCATCCCCGGCACGATCGAGAAGTGCCTGCCCGCCTTATTCACCAGATAATCCTGGCTGGTACGGATAAACACCCGGTAATAGAACACCTCCGGCTTCGCTTCGTCCTGAATGGTGTCCGGCGAAATGGTCTCCACCACCCCGTGCAGCCCACCGTAAATCGCGTAATCGTAGGCGGTGATTTTCACCAGCGCCTTCTGATTAGGGTGGATAAAGGCGATATCCCGCGGCGAGAGGCGGGTTTCAATCAGCAGGTGATCGTCCACCGGCACAATTTCCATCAGCTCACCGTTGGGCGGGATCACACCGCCAATCGTCGTCACTTTGATGTTTTTCACGATCCCGCGCACCGGAGACTTCACCGTCAGACGGGTAACGGAATCCTCGCGGCCTTTCAGGATCGCTGACACCATATCCACCTCGGCGTTGGCCTTCGACAGCGCTTCACGGGCCTGCACGTAATACTGGGAACGCACGTCGGTGAGCTTCAGCTCCAGGTCGCTTTTCTGCCGTTGCAGGCGCAGCACTTCCACGTGGCTGGCGGCCCCGGTTTTCACCAGCCGCTGGGTGATCGCCAGCTCTTTGTTCGCGAGATCTAACGCGGCGCGCAACTCCCGCTGGGTATCCTCCAGCTGGGCGCGGCGTGAGTTATAGAGCCGCGTTTCAGCGGCGGTCAGGTCGGTCCATTTCGCCAGGGACGGCGGGAATTTAAGCGGCAGATCGTTCACCTCGGCATACAGACGCGCGCTGGAGGCCAGCGATGCTCGGTAACGCGCCGCGCTTTCGCCGACGTTGGATTCCGAGCGGGTAGGATCCAGTCGCGCCAGCACCTGCCCGGCCTGCACCTGATCCCCTTCGTGCACGTTCAGCTCGGTAAGGATGCCCCCATCCAGCGACTGCAATACCTGCTCGCGTGAGCTGGGGATCACTTTCCCGGTGCCGGTTGAGACTTCGTCCAGCACCCCGAACCACGCCCAGACGCCGAGCACCACAAACATCAGCAGGGAGAAGAAAACAATGCGCCGGGCACCGGTATAACCGCTTTCGGAGTCGAGCGCGTTATCCAGATCTTCTACTGCGGCAACGTCACGCTGACTGATTTTCATTTTTCCACTCCCGTCCGTTTGCCTGCTGCTGTTGCTGCATTCGGCTGTTGTTCAGCGCCTGGGCTTTTGGCGCGTCCATCACCAGCATGCCATCTTTGAGTACCACCACGCGTTCCACCAGCTCCAGCACCGGCACGCGGTGGGTCGCGACAATCAGCGTGCGGTTGCCAAGCCACGCGCCGAGACGTTGAATAAATTCCCGCTCGGTATGCTCATCAAGGGAAGCGGTCGGTTCATCCATCAGCACGATATTCGGATCGCGCAGCAGCATCCGCGCCAGCAGAATGGACTGCCGCTGTCCGCCGGACAGCCCGACGCCGTTCTCCATAATCGGGTAATCCAGCCCCTTCGGCAGCTTCTGCACAAAGCTGGCCGCGCCGCACATCTCCAGCACCTCGAAGATCTCTTTATCGGTGGCGCGCGGCATGCCGAGCGTGATGTTCTCGCGCAGGGTGCCGTAAAACAGCCGGGCGTTCTGGGTCATAAAGCCGACGTTTCGCCGCACGTCAGCCACGTCCAGATGCGGCAGGCTGAGGTTGTCGAGCCGCAGTTCACCGCCCGCCAGATCCATCCCGCCCGCCATCGCCTGCAACAGGGTTGATTTGCCCGCGCCGTTGCGCCCGAGGATCGCCACTTTCTCGCCCGCTTTGATCTCCAGTCGGTTAATGCGCAGCGCCATGCGCGGATCTTCCGGGTGATAGCGGAACTGCGCCTGCTCGAACAGGTAATGTCCGCGCAGCACGTCCTGACGGATCGGCGTCTCTTCGCGCTGATTCTCGGTCGGCAACTGCATAATGCTGTCCAGCCCCTCTTTGGCCGCCTTCACCTGCTGCCAGCGGGCCAGCACGCCGCACAGCGTCGCCATCGGGGCGATCATCCGTGAGGCGAGCATTGAGGCGGCCACCACCGAACCGGTGGTTAAGGTGCCGTCAATCACCATCGGTGCGCCCACCACGATCACCCCGGCATACACCAGGCTCTGAATGGTCATCCCCCAGCTGATCAGGTTCTGCGTCAGCTCGCGGGTGCGCAGGCCGGATTCGGCGGTGATCTGGATATAGCTGTTCCACTGCTGCAAAAAGCGGTTCTCCGCCTGCATCAGCTTGATGTCCTCCAGCCCCTGCACGCTCTCCACCAGCACCGCGTTGCGCAGGGTCGATTCATGCGCCGACTGCTTCGCCAGCTCCGCCAGCTTCTTTTGCAGCAGCAGGCCAGGCAGGACCATGATCACCGCCGCCACCGGGGCGATCCACGCCAGCTGCGGGGCGATGATCGCCAGCACAATCACAAACAGGATAAAAAACGGCAGATCGACGATGGTGGAGATGGTGGAGGAGGTGACCATCTCGCGGATCTGCTCCAGCTCGCGCAGCTGGGAGATAAAGCTGCCGGTGGATCGCGGAATGGCGCTGTGGCGCAGCCGCAGCGCGTGGCCGAACACCCGATCCGAGACGCGCAGATCCGAGCGTTTACCCAGCAGATCCATAATGTGTCCGCGCGCCACGCGCAGCACAAAACCAAACAGCGTGGCGATCAGCACCCCGATGGTCAGCACATAGAGCGTCGGATAGGACTGGGCGGGGATCACCCGGTCATATACCTGCATGGAAAAGACGATGCCCGAGAGGGAGAGCACGTTAATGAACAGTGCCGCCAGCATCACCCAGCTGTAAGGGCGAAGGTCGCGCATCACCAGCCGGTAGAGCCAGTCCGGGCGGTATTTTGAGATATAGGCATCCACGCGGCTGTCCTTCAGCGCCGCCAGCGGACGCAGGGCGATGACGTGGCGGATGGCAGGCAGCATCGCGCTCATCGACAGGCGGTTGGTGTGCGTGCTGTCGTCGAAAAAGCTGACTTCAAGCGTATCCTCGCCGTCGAAATTGTCGATCACGCCGATTTTACCGTCGTTCAGCTCCACCACCACCGGCAGACGCCAGCTGTTGATGGCGTGCTGATCGGCCGTCAGCAGCTGGAATGTCAGCCCGGCTTCACGGGCGAGCTGCGTCAGCGCGGGCACCATCGGTTTGCCTTTCAGCCACGGCGCGCCGGCGATCAGCGAGCCTGGCGAGCAGGCAACGCGATAGCGCGTCGCCACATAGCCAAACGCCTGCGCCCACTGCTCCAGCGCCTCATCCGTCATATTTTCACCCTGCGGAATATCGCGTTGCTTCATGGCTGGATCTCCACGGTCTGGATGGTGCGGTTTTCAAGATCGAACGCGTGACGCAGGCGCCCGGTGTTGTACAGACAGTTCAACTGAAGCTGATGTAGCTGTCCGGCGGTTTGCTGTTGGGTAAAGCGCGCCTGATACACCTCCTGCTCGGCGTTGAGCACGTCGAGCAGCGGGCGGGAACCGAGATCGAGATACTGCTGCTGATACAGCTCGCGGGTGCGGGCGCTGAGCGCTTCCTGACGGCCCTGGATCTGAAGCGTGCTCATCAGGCTCATTACCTGGCTGCGCGCCTCAAGCAGCTTTTGCCGCACCTCAAGACGGGTGCGCTGAATGGTGGACTGGGCGGATTCTACCGCGTGTCCGGCGGCGTTACGCCGTGCGGTGAGGCCGCCGCCCTGATAGAGCGGCATTTGCACTTTTACCCACGCGGAGTACTGGGTGCGGTCCCGCGTTTCGTTGCCGGCGTAGCGGTCGTTCAGGTAGTGACGAACTTCCGGCTCCAGCGAAACGGTAGGGGTCATCTGCGCGTTGGCATAGTCGAGATTAGCCTGCGCGACGTTGGCCTGCGCCCAGGCCGCTAATACCGAGGGCACCAGACGATCGTCCGGCTCGGCGATGTCGCAGCTGCGGGCCAGACTCTGCGGAAAGTCATTGCTGACCGCGTTCAGGCTGTCCCAGCCCAGCAGGCTCATCAGCGTGGCGCGCGAGCTGTCGAGGCTGGCCTGATACTGCATCAGCTGCGCACGCGCCCCTTCGATGCGGGCGTCGGTCTGCACCACGTCAGAGAGTGACGTTGCGCCTTCATCATTACGTTGTTTCGTCAGGGTGCCGATGGAGGACAGGGCATCCAGCTGTTCTTTGGCGGTCTCGACCATCTGCTGCCAGGTCTGCACCTGCACCATGGCGATGGCGGTATCGTGGGCGATGGTGTCGATGCTCACCAGCACGTTGGCCTGCTGCTGGGCGACGCCCGCGTTTTCGGCGCGCACCTGGCTTGCGACTTTGCCGAAGTCGTACAGCATTTGCGAAAGAGAAAGCACCAGCGAGGGGGTAAAGCCATTATCGTCGCCGTCGTGGCTATAGCCGTTATCCATGCCAGCGTTAATTTGCGGATAATATTTTGATTTGGCGACGTCCACATTTTCGCTCTGCTGATAGAGTTTGCCGACGGCTTCACTGATGGCCGGATGCCAGGTCACGGCGCGGTTAACCGCTTCATTCAGCTGTAGCGTGCCGGGGGCGGCTTTGCTGGCTACGGGCGCCACGCGGCCATTTAAAGAGGGGAGTTCCTGCGTTTCGCTTAATTGTCCGGTATTAATCATCGCCGCAGGGTTTGCCGCGATAGCGGGCACAGATATCAGGCAGCACGAGAGCCACCAGTAAGGCATCTTCTTTCCCATGTCTTGTCCCTAATAAAAAAGTACTGCTTTATTGTTTATGCCCGGGCGCTGTGCGCGCCCGGGTCATTTCTTGCAGGTGCTATCAGGTAATGATGTGTTGCTGGTTTACAAGCTCGTCGTAGGTGGTCTGAACATTGTCCAGCGTAACGAGCGTAGATTTAGTGTAGGCGGCTCCCGTGCCGTCACGGTCGATGGAGATCACAGTATTGTTACCGCTTTGTGAAACAGAGACATAGTTCCCCAGCGTCGACGCGCTACCGTTCCACCCCACCAGCAGATCGCCAATGTCGATCTTGTCTCCCTGTGTGAGGGAGAAGTTCGTCCAGTGGTCGCCCGTGCTGTTACCTGCGGTGGCGTTACCCGCCGTATTGTTCAACACCTGATAAATCAGCGTGTCGCCGTAGGCCGTGCCGCTAATCACATCGTTATGCTCCGAACTGACAAATTTCGGCGCCATGTCAATGGTCAGCGACGCGGTATCTTTCACACCGTTGGCATCGGTCAGGGTGTAGTTAAAGACCTCCTTGCTGGTAATGGTAGAGAGCGAGATCCCCGGGTTGAGGGTATAGGTGTAACTGCCGTCAGCGGCAATCGCCAGCGTCCCGTAGTGACCCGTGATGTTGGACATCGTGCTGCCGGTGTACGGATCGAGCGTGGTGGTCACGCCGTCGAAGCCGGTGATGCTCACGCGGGTATCAACCGAGTGCAGCTGGTCCATTGCGCCTGCGGAGCCGGTGCCGTCGAAGATATTGCCGTCAACGGTGTGGGTGCCCGTCGCGTCGAATTGCGACAGGGAGTAGGTCGTGCCGTTTACGCTTGGGGTAATGGTGATGTTCCCCACGCTCAGCCCCGGTACGCTGCCGGTAAAGTTCAGCGTATAGGTCCCGGCGTTGAGATCCAGCCCGGTCAGCGGAACGTCGATGCTGCCGCCCAGCAGTGAGCCTCCGCTGAAGGAGCCGCTGCGAATCACATTCGTCCCGTCAGTGATTGACCAGTTCACCGTCAGCCCGCCCAGCGACAGCAGCGAGGCCACGTTAAAGTGCAGCGAGGCGTTATGCAGCGCGGTGTTTGCATCCACCACGAAGGTTCCGCTTCCGCTGCCCTGCGTTGATCCCAACAGGGCGGTAGTCCAGCTGGCGGTGCCGACGGAGGTATCCGTATAGGTTGACGTATGGTGCACCGACGTGACGTCCATCGCGGTGCTGACATCGTTTACCGCATCCATTGGGCGCGCGGTTGGGGTGATGTTCAGCGATGCCGTGTCTTTCGAGCCGTCAGGCGCGGTGATGGTGTAGACGAAGGTATCCGGCGTGCTGATATGGT
This sequence comes from Enterobacter cloacae complex sp. IR5403, assembly GCF_049238705.1. NCBI lineage: Bacteria > Pseudomonadati > Pseudomonadota > Gammaproteobacteria > Enterobacterales > Enterobacteriaceae > Enterobacter > Enterobacter cloacae complex sp. IR5403. The sequence goes on from NZ_JBMKHP010000022.1 coordinate 12,332, forward strand.
CCGCGCCGACCCCGCTGTCCAGGGTGTAGGTGTACTCCCCGGCCGCGTTGATCCGCAGCGTACCGTACTCGCCGGTGATCTCCGTCAGGCCGCTGCTGTTCACCGCCACGCCGTTAACGTCGGAGACTACGGTACCCGCTGGCGCAATATCATCCGCCAGCACATCCCCGGTGGTGCTCTCGCTCACGCTTGCCACGCTGTAGACATGATCCTGCAAGACGTTCAGCGTGTAGGCCGTCAGCGCGGTGATCCCCGCCGCCGTATTGAGCAGGAACAGGTACTCACCGGCGGGCAGATTCAGCGTCAGCTGCGAGGAGGTGCCGCCCAGCAGCGGCGCGCGCAGCCAGCCGGGTTCAACGCGCATCTGCTCGAAGGTCTGCGTGGCATTGTTGAACTTATAGATGTAGAGGTCGAACACCGAGGCCAGCGCCACGCCGCCCACGGACGCCTGAACGGTCATGGTGCGGGTGGTGCCTTCTTCCACGTTATAGATGATCGGGTTGGCCAGATCGTCCAGCAGGTTCAGCCCCAGCGTATTGCCAAGGTTGATCCCCACCAGGGTAAAGCCGCCCTGCGACGAGGTGCCGTTGTTGATCGCCTCCACGGTGGTATCGAAGGTCAGCGAGGCGGTATCGTCCACGGCCACGATACCGCTGCTGCTGGTGCCTTCGCCCAGCGACAGTACCAGATTTGCCGAGGCGCTGGTGCCGTTGTGGGTGATGGTGTAGGTAAAGTTCTCCGTGCGCCCAATGACGGCGGCGCTGGTGTTGGTCAGGTTATAGGTATAGCTGCCGTCCAGGTTGATGGTCAGCGTGCCGTACTGCCCCTGAATCACCGTGCCGTCGGCCGTGACGCTGGTGGTGGTGCCCTGGGCGTTGGTGACCGCGGTGACGGTGGTGCCCGCCGGGGCGTTGTCGCTGCCTGCGGTTGGGTCCACGTCGGTGATGACGTTCCCGACAACGCTGGTCTCGCCGGACACGGTGCCTGCGCTGGTCTCTTTCACCGCCACATCGAGGCTGGTGTAAGAGCCGGTTGCCAGCAGGTTAGTGTTGTAGCTCAGGACGCGATACTGACCATCCGCCAGGCCGGTCAGGTTCAGCGACACCCCCGTCGCGCCGAGGGTCAGCAGGTCAGCGAACTGCGGCTGTCCGGTGTCGACCACGGTGGTCCAGGTGTTGTTGGCGGCGTCAAAGCGCTGTACCACCAGCTCAAGGGTATTGAGCAGGGAGAGTACGGCACCCGTGGCGTTGGCGTTCACGGCAATATCCGCACTGCCGCCGCTGCCGACGGTGAAACCTACCTGCGCGGTGTCGTTGCCGAGCAGCGTCAGCACGTTACCTACGGCGCCCACCAGCAGGAAACCATAGTCGCTGTACTGCGAGTTGGTCACCGTTGCGGTGGTCGTCAGCGCCAGCTCTTCAACGTTGGTGCTGGCTGAGAGCGGCACCACCGGCGCAAGGGCTGAGCCGGGCAGCGAGACGTTGCCTGCCGCATCGGTGGCGGTGATTTGCAGCGTCTGGCCTTCCGTCTGTTTATTGAGGAAGGTGTAGCTCCAGGAGCCGTTGCTGTCTGCCGTGGCGGTGACCGTTGAGTTGTCCGCCAGACGGATGGTGACGGTACTGCCCGCTTCGGCGCTACCAGTCAGTACGCTGCCGTCTGCGTTGAAGGTCCCGGTCGGGGCCGTTGGCGCAGTGAGATCGACAATGACGGTAGTCGAGGTGGAAATCGGGCTGGTGCCCGAGCCGTTGCTCGCCGTGGCGGTGAAGGCATGCGGCCCTTCGCTCAGCACCGGGGTGGTGAAGCTCCAGTTGCCGCTGGCGTTCGCGGTGACCGTGCCCATCAGCACCCCGTTGTTATAGAGGGTGATAGTCGCGTTTGGCTGCGCCGTGCCGCTCAGGGTTGGCGTGGTGTCATCGGTGGTTTTCCCGTTGGTCAGGTTGCCCGTCACCGTGCCGACGTTATCGTCGATGTTAGCGATAACCGGCGCGTTCGGGATCGTGGTGATCGGGGCAATCACGGAGGTGGTGATACCCGCGTTACCGGCCTTATCGGTAGCAAAGACAATCAGTGACTCCCCGCCGGTCTGTGGAGGGGTGAGGGTGGCGCTGAAGTTTCCGCTGCCGTCCGCGACGGCGGTGCCAAGCACGGTTCCGGTGCTGCTGGTAATGGTGACGGTACTTCCCGCTTCCGCCGTACCGGTAACCTGCGTCCCGTTGGTGATCACCGCCAGCCCGGTTGGGGCTGGCGGCGGCGTCAGGTCCACGTTGATCGTGATAATCGGCGATGGCGCGCTGGTATTGCCCGCGGCATCGGTGGCGGTGGCGGTGAAGTTATGCGCGCCTTCGGTCAGCGTGGTGCTGGTTTGCGGCAGCGTCCAGTTGCCGTTGGCATCGGCAGTGACGGTTCCCACCAGCGTCGTGCCGTCGTAAATACGTACGGTGGCATTGGCTTCCGCCGTACCGTTTAAGGTCGGACGGGTGTCGTTGGTTGGGTTGGTGCCGGTGACAGGGCCGGTGACGGTTCCCACATCATCCACAATCGAGGTGATTGCCGGTGCGACAGGGGCGGTGGCATCCACATTGATGGTGTAACCCCCGGTCTGCGCGCTGGCGTTGCCCACGGCGTCGGTGGCGGAGAAGGTCAGATTATGCGGCCCGTCAGCCAGCGGGGTGGACGGTGTAAAGCTCCACGCGCCGCCGGTGGCGACCGCAGTGCCAATCTGTACCCCATTGTCATAGATGGTTACCGTCGCGCCAGCTTCTGCCGTACCGGTGAGCGTTGGTCGGGCATCGTTGGTTAACCCGCCGTTGGCGACAGGCATCGCAGCGTTACCGACGTCGTCGGTGATGCTGGTCAGCACCGGTAGCGCTGGCGGCGTGGTGTCAATGGTCAGGCTGAAGTCGGCGGACGGCGCGCCGGTGTTCCCCGCCTGATCCGTTGCTTCTGCGGTAAAGGTGTGTGACCCGGTGCCCAGCGGCACGGTGATATCCACGGTCCAGTTGCCGTTAGCATCGGCAGTACCGGTGCCCACCAGCGTCGTGCCCTCGTAGATATTCACGGTGGCCAGCGGTTCGCTGGTCCCCACCAGACGCGGGAGAGGATCGTTCGTGGTCTGGCCGGAACCAATCGCCCCGGTGATGGTGCCAACATCGTCAATCGCCTGGGTGATAACCGGCGCGGCAGGCGCAGTCGTATCCACAACCAGCGTAAAGCCTGGTGAGGCAGGGCTGACGTTGCCCGCGGCATCGGTTGCCGTGGCGGTCCAGGTGTGGCTGCCGTTTGCCAGCGTGCCGGTGGTGAAGCTCCATACGCCGTTGGCATCCGCCACGGCGGTGCCAACCTGCTGACCATTCTCATAGATGGTGATGGTCGCGTTGTCTGCCGCGGTGCCGTTCAGCGTTGGCGTGGTGTCGTCTGTGCTTTGTCCCGAGGCGACCGGGCCCAGCACAGGACCGGCATTGTCGGTGGCAGGGGTAAAGACCGGTGCGTCGGGCACCGACGTATCCACCGTCAGGTTGAACGGTGGCGAGGTGACCCCGGTATTGCCTGCGGCATCGGTGGCGTTGAAGGTAATGGTATGCGGCCCTTCACCGAGCGCGGTGGTCGGCGTGAAGGTCCAGTTACCCTGGGCGTTGACGACCGCCGTGCCGATTTCCACATCATCGACAATAACGTGCACCGTTGCGCCCACTTCCCCCGTACCGTTGAAGGTTGGACGGGTGTCGTTGGTGGAACCGTTGCTGGCGATGATTCCCGTTCCCGGGCTGACATCGTCTATCACCGTGGTGACCACCGGGGCCGCAGGGCCAGTGGTATCCACCGTAAAGGCGAACACTGGCGAGTTGGCGGAGACGTTTCCGACATCATCGCTGGCGTTGACGCGCAGGTTATACGTCCCGTCTGTCAGAACCGGATCCGGCGTAAAGGACCAGTTACCGTTGCCGTCGACTGTAGTGGTACCAATCTCCACGCCGTTATTCAGAACGTGAATGGTGGTGCCCGCCTGGCCGGTGCCGCTCAGGGTTGGCGTGGTGTCATTGGTGACCTGCCCGGCGGTAAGCGGGCCGGTTACGCCACCCGGGGCGTTGTCGCTGACCGTATCGATCGTCGGCACCTGTGGCGCCGTCAGATCGATATTGATGCTCCAGACGCCGGACGGCTGGCTGACGTTGCCCTGCGGATCCGTCGCTCTGACGGTAAAGTCATGCGTTCCTTCCCCGAGGGCGGTTTCAGGGGTAAATGTCCAGGCGCCGGTACCGTCTGCCGCCACCGTACCAATCTGCGTGGCGCCATCAAAAATGGCGACGACGCTGTTCGGCTCGGCGGTACCGGTCAGGGTTGGCGTAGTGTCGTTGGTTGGATCGCCGCTTGGGACAGGCGTTGCCGCATTGCCTGCGTTATCCGTCACGCTGGTAATCACCGGCGTGGTGGAGACGGTGTCGACCACAATGGTGATCCCGGCCGACGGGGTGCTCTCATTGCCCGCCGGGTCGGTGGCGGTCACGGTCAGGGTGTGGCTGCCGTCGTCCAGCGCAGGCGGCGTGTAGCTCCAGGTGCCGGTCGGACCGACAACAACGGTGCCCAGCGGGTCGCCGTCATCGTACACGGTAATAGTGTCCCCGGCCGTGCCTGTCCCGGTCAGGGTAGGACGGTTGTCGTTGGTGCTCTGCCCGTCGGCGATTGGGCCGGTGACCGGACCTACGTCATCGGTCACCGCACCGATGGCTGGCGCTGTCGGGGCGGTAAGGTCGACGGTGACGGTCGCGACAGGCGACTGCCCGCTGGTCGCGCCGGTGGTGGTATTCGTGGCGGTCACGGCAAAGGTGTGTGGCCCTTCCGTCAGCGGCAGGAGCGGCGTGTAGCTCCAGTTGCCGTTGGTATCTGCAACAACGTTGGTCAGCGGAACCAGCGATCCATCCTGATAAATGGCGATCACGCTGCCCGGATCGGCGGTGCCGGTAAGGGTAGGCGTGATGTCATTAGTGGTTTTATCTTTCACATCACCAATGACGGGATCGACGTCATCGTTGATCGCCGTAATCACCGGCACCGCAGGCAGCTCGAGCGGAGAGTCCGGCACGTCAAAGGTGGTTGACGGGCTGAGATTGCCTGCGGGGTCCGTGGCGGTGAGCGTCAGCGTAGTGGCATCGAGCTGGGCCGGGGAGAGGGCAATGGAGAAGTTGCCTCCCGTCGCGACCCCGGTCCCGATGACATTGCCGTTGGCGTCACGAACCGTGACGGTGGTTCCGTCATCCGCCGTCCCGGTCAGCGGGGTGCCCTCGTTGGCGATGGCGATATTAGTTGGCGTTGCAGGCGGCAGGGTATCCACCGTCACGCTGAGATCGCCGGAGCTGGCGGAGGTATTCCCCGCCGCGTCACTCGCGGCCACTGTGAAGGTATGCGGCCCCTCGGTCAGCGCAGGATCGGCGGTCCAGGACCATGTCCCGTTCGGCTGAACCTCCACGACCACCGGCGAGGCGACACCATCAACGGAGACGGTGACGCTTGAACCCGGCTCACCGATCCCGGTGAGGGTTGGCGTACCGTCGCGGGTGTAAAGCACGCTGTTGGTCAGCTGGCTGTCAGAGACGGCGTCAATTTGCGGCACGGTTGGCGCCTGGGTATCAACCTCCACCGTAAAGACCGGGCTTACCGGGCTAACGTTACCGGCATCGTCCACCGCGGCGACGGTGATATTCAGCGGGCCGTCGGTCTGCGTCGGCAGGGTATAGGACCATCCGCCATTGATGACTTCAACGCGCGTCACTTCCACGCCGTTGTTGTAGATGATCACCGTCTCGCCGGTGGTGCCGGTTCCGCTCAGGGTCGGTGTGGTGTCGTTAGTGGACCCGCCGTTCTGCGCGCCACCAATGGCACTGATAACCGGAGTATCCGGGGCGAGGGTATCGACCGTTATCGTGATACCGGCTGATGGCACAGATTCATTCCCGGCTTCATCGGTGGCGGTCGCCGTGTATTCGTGCGTCCCTTCGCCAATGTTGCTCTCAGGACGCCAGCTCCAGTTACCGTTACCGTCCACCGTAACGCTGCCCACGGCCTGCGGCTCGCCTGTACCCACCTGGTCATAGATGGTGATAACGTCATTCGGGGTACCGGTGCCGCTCAGGACCGGACGCGGATCGTTGGTGGATTCGCCATCCAGCACGGGGCCGGTGATCTGGCTTACGCTGTCTGTCACCGTTGGGGTTCCCGGCTGGTCAGGCGCGTCGGTATCAATGGTAATGGTCACCGGCGTGGACGGCGCGCTTTCGTTCCCGGCGCTGTCCTGGTTAGTGACCGTCAGGGAGAGATCGTAAGTGCCGTCAGGCAGCGGAGTGGTGGGTGTCCAGCTCCAGTTACCGTCGCCATCGATCTCGGCCTCACCAATTTTGGTGGCGCCATCGTAAATGTTGACGGTATCGCCCGGCGTGCCCGAGCCGCTCAGGGTTGGCGTGGTATCCCGGGTGGTCTCCCCAGGATTCAGGGCCGTCCCCGGCGTGCCGCCGTCCGGGTTGACGGTGATCTCAGGAATATCCGGCGTTGCAGGCGCGGTCGTGTCGATCGCCAGTTCAAACGGCGGCGAAATGGTGGTGTTACCCGCCTCATCCGTTGCGTGGACCGTCAGCGAGTGCGGGCCGTCCGTCAGCGGCGTGGTTGGCGTAAAGCTCCAGCCGCCGCTGCCGTCGAGCACCGCCGTACCGAGCAGGGTGGTCCCGTCATAGATCGTGATGGTGGTGCCTGCCGGTGCGGTTCCCTGCAACTGCGGCAGCGTGTCGTCGGTGGTGTCCCCGCTGTTAAGCGGAAGCTGCACCGGCCCCACGTTATCGGAGACGGTGTCAATGGTGGCTGCCGGTGGCGGGGTGGTATCGACGGTAAGGGTAAAGCCGGCTGATGGTGCGCTGGCGTTACCGGCCGCATCGCTCGCGACGACGGTGAAGGTATGCTGCCCGTTCACTAATGGGGTGGTGGGCGTGAAGGTCCATGCGCCACCGCTGTTAACAACGGCAGTACCAATATCCTGTCCGTCCAGGCGGATCGTCACGGTGGAGCCCGGCTCGCCGGTACCGTTCAGCGTCGGGAGCGTGTCGTTGGTGGTTTCATTGGTGTCGAGCGCACCCGTGCGACCCGGTACGTCATCAATGACCTGCGTAATGGCTGGCGCGCCCGGGGCGGCGGTATCCACCGTGATGCTCCAGGTGTTCGATGTCCCGCTGAGGTTATTGTTGGCGTCAACCGCTGTCGCCGTCAGTACGTGCCCACCGTCCGGTAGCGCGGTTTCCAGCGTGATGGACCACTGACCGTTCGCCGACACGACTGCTGTGCCAATTTCGGTAGTACCGCTGTAGAGGGTGATGGTGGTGCCAGGCTCGCCCGTTCCGTTGATGGTTGGCGTGCTGTCGTTGGTGAGACCGTTCTGGCTGACAGGACCAGTGACGCCGGGGGCATCATCCACCACGCCCGTGATGACCGGGATTTGTGCCGCGGTGATGTCCGGCGCGTCAAACGGCGCGGTCGGACCGGTGTTTCCGGCGGTATCGGTGGCATCGGCGGTCAGGGCTTCGCCGTTGGCTTTCGGCGGGATCAGATCAACGCTGAAATTCCCCTGATCGTTGGCGACCGCTTCCCCGACCTTCACGCCATTTTCACGGATGGTGACGGTGCTGCCCGGCTCGGCTGTACCGGTTACGGTGGTGCCGTCGGCAGAGATCACCACGTTTTCCGGCGCCAGCGGCGGCGTGCTGTCTGGCGCGTCGGCAAAGCCAGACGGGCTGGTGTTGCCGCTGCCGTCGGTGGCCGTCACCTCAAGGGCTTCGCCGTTGGTCTGGGCTGGCGAAATCGGGATGGTAAAGGTGCCGTCCGGACCGGCGGTGGCCTGGCCGATGATCGTACCGTCCGGCGCTTTAATGATAATCGTGCTGTTTGGCTCGGCGGTTCCGCTGACGCTGGCCCCGTCTTCCGCCACCACCAGGTTGCCCGGTGCGGCAGGCGGGGTGATATCCGGTGCCGTGACCTGACCACCCGGGCTGGTATTGCCGGACGGATCGGTGGCGGTCGCGGTGATCTGTTCACCGTTGGTAAGCGGCGTACCGAGATCAATCGTAAATTTCCCGTCGTTGCCCGCTTTGCCCGTTCCGATGGTATTGCCATCGGCATCTTTCAGGGTAACGGTGCTGCCCGGCTCAGCGGTACCGGTGACGGTTTTGCCGTCAGGAGAGACCTCCAGATTGGCCGGGGCATCCGGCGCGGTGAGATCCGGTGCCGTGACCTGGCCGCCCAGGCTGGTATTGTCGGACGGATCGGTGGCGGTGGCGGTGATCTGTTCCCCGTTGGTGAGTGGCGTACCGAGATCAATCGTAAATTTCCCGTCGCTGCCCGCTTTGCCCGTTCCGATGGTGTTGCCATCGGCATCTTTCAGGGTAATCGTGCTGCCTGGCTCAGCGGTACCGGTGACGGTTTTGCCGTCAGGGGAGACCTGTAGATTGGTGGGGGCATCCGGAGGCGTGGTATCTGGCTCGGAAGGATTTCCCGGATTGCCGGGGCTCGGGCTGTTGTTATCGTCATCTCCGCCGCCTCCACCGCCGGTTCCCGCCGCAATGGCAATCCCACCTGCGACGGCCAGGCCACCCAGCACCCAGGGCCACGCTGCGGCGCCGCCGGTATCACTCCCTGACGCCGCCAGTAGGGCGTCCGTGGAGGCGATGGATTCATAGGTGGCGGCACCGGTTGGATCTTCAATCCACCACAGCGCACCGTCACTCTCCTCAAGCACCAGCTGGCTCACGCCCTGCGCGTCGGTGACGTAGAAATTCTTAAGGGTAATCACTTCGCCCGAGTGGAGGGTAATCACCAGATCGTTTCCGCTGCGGGAGTAACCTGAGATGTCGGCGCGATCCACGTTAAGTTTAACGATTGAGGAGTGATCGAGTGTTATCTGTGTCCCTTCCGTGGTCGTTTCCACGCCAGTTAATTTAGATATAACAGATATTTGGCTCATACAGTTATTACTCCAGCAGAGTTATTGTTTACGGCGTGTCAGACGTGGCCATATTTTCTGAAGGGATGAGGGCGCTCCCGGCGAAGATACTGTGAATAAAACAGTATTTACCGTTGCTTTCTTTAGAGCGACCGAGACCCGCCAGCAATCAACGTGGCAACATCAGGGCGAAGCTAATTATTTACATGAGAAACTGTTATTTATTTATATTTTCGTGTTTTTTAAACCTTATTATTTATGCAGGTATTAATTTATTTTGCTGTAAAAATGATATAGCTATAAATAACTGAATGTGCAAATTAAGTGTCTGTAAACCCTGCACTGTGATTGCAGAGAAAATTAATTGATAGCGTGAATATATTTTGTTGGCTATGCGGGCCGCGCCGCAGTAGCGCTGACGTACAGGCGATGCGGCTTAGGTAGCGGCAGGAGTGAGAGGGAAATAATACTGAAAACATAGGTTTTAATAATAGTTTAAGCGAGTGTTAATGGCTGCTTAATTGCGATTTAAGTTAGGGTAAATTATCTGCTGTATGATATATTTCAAGGGATCGCATAAATAAAATATATTTTCAGGTTGGGTTTATATTCTGCTACGCATAAAAATAAACTGCCGACTTCACATATTTAATAAATAAAAAGGCCGAAAAAATGGCCTTTCTGAGGGGGGAGGTTTAGCCGAAAGAGATAATCCCTATTTCAATCAGTGCGGCGAGCGTCAGAAGAATAAAGAGGATAACGACTATGGGTCTGTACATTTGATTTTCCATCCATGTTTATCATGCAATCCGTTTTACGCGCATCATTAATGATGATGGTGCAGGCGATCCCTGCCCCCCTATTTTGCGCCACTTTGCCGTAAAAATCAGTTAGCTGCTGGCACTTTTTCTACTTTTTCTCCGGCCCGACGGGCCGTGGCTGGCAGGATGTCGGCATCCGCCACGTAGCCATCAGGATCGAGGCAGCGATTGTGTTCTCTCGCCTCGTGCAGAATCGCCTCGTCCCAGTAGAGGCGCTTACGCTGATCGCCCCGGGTCGTCAGAATAAACTCCACATTGCCATCAACCGCGCGGTAGCGGCGCCAGCTGTTTGCCGGAATGGAGATCACCGAACGTTCCGGGGCGATAATGCTGACTTCCTTACCCACCTCGTTCCAGGTTACCTCCAGCTGGCCTTTAAAGACCATGATCACTTGAATATCGGGGCAGAGATGGCGACCGACAATGTGGTCGTCAGCAAGGCGCAGCCATTCGACGGAAAAACCGTGCGGGCTCAGGATAGCGGGAGCGGAATCCCGATCCTGGGAAATGCCGAAACCGATAACCGGCGCAATTTCGCCGCCGTGTCCCGGCAGCACCGAATCCAGCAGTCCCTGTGCTGACCAGCGGCGATCATCACCGGTTACCGCACGCTGGCGCATCTCCTCAACGCTGTAGTCACGCAGACCGGCAATATATTGCTCTGACAGCGGCGTCAGCAGCGTGGCGGGATCGGGCGTTGGCTCACCTGCCTCCTGCGCAATCAGCATATTCTCCTTGCTGAGATACATACCGTACTCGCTGGCGGCCGCCAGCACTGACGGGTGCCAGATGATGCCGCCCGTGTTGTCCCCGCCGAGCACCGTAAACACCATGCCGCAGGTATCTTCTTTACTGACGTTGGTGAAACCGCGGAAGATCCAGGTCGGTATTGAGAGGATAGTGGGTGCGCTAAATTCAGCTTCATGCTCGCCGTTGGCGCCCCAGCGAAAACGCCACGTCCCTTCATGGATCAGGAACACTTCTGCGGTGAAATGCAGATGCAGGTTATTGGTCACCCCTTTCGGCATAGCCGCCGCGCCAATGTTAAAGCCGTGCGGCTCGGGGATATTAACAATCTGCTCGCTGGACTGGGTTACACCCGGGCCGATGAAGGAATAGTTTTGTTTGAGATGCGAACCGGGCAGCTTGCAATCAATAAAAGCAAGATTGCAGGAAACCATATCGTCGGGGGCGATTAACCGTGTTCGTGCCTGGCTCTGGGTAAGATGGATAGTTTTCATCATTTCTCCTTTTAATAACCGGATGCACCGGTGGTAGGGATGGCGTTGCCGCGGGCGAGAGCAATGGCTTCACGTGAGGCGCGACCCAGCTGCATAACGTCGTTTGCAGGGGTAACAAACTGGAAACCCTGCGCAATACGCGCTGCGGCGGCCGCGCCGGAAGTGCAGAAAATACCGGCAATCTTCTGCTGCTGGCGGCAGCAGTGAATCACCCGCTCAATAGCAGCAAGCATTTCGGGATGTTGGGATTCGGCGCTGGCGCTGCCGATCAGCGTCAGCGAGAGATCGTTGGGGCCAATAAACACACCGTCCAGCCCTTCGGTATCAAGGATGGCGTCAAGATCCGCCAGCCCTTCGCGGGTTTCGATCATCGCCAGCGTCAGGATCTCGTCGTTGGCGTGCTGCGGATAATCACTGCCGCCATAGAGTAGACCTCTGGCCGGACCAAAGGAGCGAACCCCCAGCGGTGGATAGCGACAGGCCGCGACAAAACGGCGAGCCTGTTCCGCGCTGGAGATCATCGGACAGATTACGCCGTACGCGCCGGCGTCTAATACGCGCATGATTTGCGCCGGATCGTTATCAGCCACCCGCACCAGCGGCACGGCAGGCGTGGCCGATAGCGCCTGTAGCATCGACAACGCGCTGGCAAAATCAATCATGCCGTGCTGCAAATCGACGGTGACGGCGTCGTAACCCTGATGGCCCATAATTTCCGCGCTATACCCGGACGGGATCGCCAGCCAGCCGTTAACGATCGGGGTATTTTCCAGAAATGCGGTCTTTAAACTGTTTTTGCGCACTGTATGCACTCCGTTATCCACTGACGCAGCAGCGGCGCGATCTCATCCGGGGTTTCCAGCGGAATAAAATGCCCGCCAGCCTCCACCGTATGCCTGGTCACGTTCGCGTTGCCTGCTGCCAGTAGCTGATGATGATGGGGCGTGCAGATAACGTCCTGCGCGCCGTTTAGAAGTAATGTGGGGCAGGAGAGGACGTTAAACGCAGTCCGGTTGTCCTGCCGGTGAATGGCCATTTCCGTTTGCTCCGCAAAGGTCTCAATGCCGCACTCTTGCGCCATTCGGCAAATAGTCTCTTGCAGGATCCGATCGGACAGACGTGACGGGGCGACATAGCTCTGCCACAGCGAGGAGACCAGCCAGTCGGCCAGGCCCCGCGCCTGTGCGGTGTGTACCGCTTCCCGGCGTGAAGCGAGGGTGTCTGGCACAACGGGCAACGGATTAACGGAAATCAGCGTCAGCCCGTTCACTCTTTCTGGCGCGTCGGCGGCCATTTGCAGCGCGACAATCGCGCCGAGCGAAAAGCCCGCCAGCAGAAAGCGCGACGGCAGAACCTTTAATAACCGCCGTGACGCCTGCGGCGCGGACTCTGCGCCCGTCAGCGTGATGCACAGCACCGCTGAGACGTTCAGCCGTTCAATGACGGGCTGCCAGAGCCGGGCGTTACACAGCGTGCCGCCAAGCAGCACCAGCGGCAGATCGGTATTGTCCAGAAGCGGATATTCCATTGCATCCCTCACGTAGCCGTCCAGCCGCCGTCAACCATCAGGGCACTGCCGGTGATCAGCCCGGCGGCATCCGAGGCGAGGAACACCACCGGCCCCATTATGTCCTCCTGCCTGCCCAGGCGGCGCAGTTTGATGTTGTCCAGCACGTAGTGGCGGAACGCCGGATCGGCAAGCGACGAACGCGTCAGGTCTGTTTCAATGAAGGTCGGGCATAGCGTATTGACGCGGATCCCCGCATCGCCCAGCTCCAGCGCCATCGTTCGGGTCAACCCTTCTAGCGCGAATTTGGAGGCGCAGTACACGCTACGCTCGGGGCCGCCAACGTGTCCCATTTGCGATGAGATGTGAATAATCGATCCCCCCTTACCGCCCGCCCGCATTCTGCGCGCCACGCGCTGGCTGATAAAAAAGGTGGCGCGCAGGTTAAGCGCCATCACCGCATCGAAATTTTCCTCGTTCACCTCAAGGAACGGCTGGTGGCGGGCCAGCCCGGCACTGTTCACCAGAATGTCGGGCGTGGGCAACGTCGCCAGCACACGCTCCACCTCCTGAGCGTCGGTAACATCCAGTTCCAGCGGATGAAATGCGAGACTGTGTTCCGCTGCCAGACCTGTGGCATGCGCCAGCGCCTCGCGGCCCCGGGCGGCGATCCATACCTCTGCTCCCGCCTGTGCGAGGGCGACGGCGGCGGCGAAGCCAATCCCTCTTGACCCGCCGGTCACCAGCGCGCGTTTGCCGTGCAGGGTGAAAGAGGGCGTTTGCAAAAGCGTCATGGCTTACACCTTTTCCCTGACCGGGGCCGGTGTGGCGTAGGGAACTTCCGTCTGGCCATAACGGCGCACGCGAATATTGGCCTGCTCGGCATGTCCGGCGAACCCTTCCAGCAGGGACAGACGGGAACAATAGCTGCCGATTTCGGCGGTGGCTTCGTCGCTGAGGACTTTCTGGAAGGTGCAGGTTTTCATGAACTTGCCCACCCACAGGCCGCCGGTATAACGTGCGGCTTTCTGCGTGGGCAGGGTGTGGTTGGTGCCGATCACCTTATCGCCGTAGGCCACGTTAGTACGTGGTCCAAGGAACAGCGCGCCGTAATTGGTCAGGTTAGCCAGGAACCAGTCGTCCCGGTCGGTCATCACCTGAACATGTTCGGAAGCGATACGATCTGCCTCCAGCAGCATCTCATCGTAGCTGTCGCAGACGATGATTTCCCCGTAGTCCTGCCACGACTGGCGGGCAATGTCGGCGGTAGGGAGCTTTTCCAGCAGCCGTTCCACTTCGCTGAGCGTCTCTTTGGCAAGCTGAAGCGAGTTCGTCAGCAGGATGGCAGGGGTGGTGACGCCGTGTTCGGCCTGGCCCAGCAGATCCGTGGCGCACATTTCCGCGTCAACAGTGTCATCGGCAATCACCAGCGTTTCCGTCGGACCGGCAAACAGGTCGATACCTACCCGGCCGAAGAGCTGGCGTTTGGCCTCCGCGACGAAGGCGTTACCGGGCCCGACCAGCATGTCGACCGGTGCCAGCGAGTCCGTGCCCAGCGCCATGGCGCCTATCGCCTGAATGCCGCCAAGGGCATAGATTTCCGTTGCGCCAGCCATTTTTTGCGCCGCGACAATCGCCGGGGCGGGCTGACCGTTAAACGGCGGGGCACAGCTGATGATTCTTGAACACCCCGCCACGCTGGCGGTGATGATCGACATGTGCGCAGAGGCGAGCAGGGGATATTTTCCGCCAGGCACGTAACATCCTACGGCGTTAATCGGAATATTTTTATGCCCGAGGATCACCCCGGGACGCGTTTCAATTTCCAGGTCCCGCAGACATTCTTTCTGCGCGCGGGCAAAATTCGCCACCTGCTGTTGGGCGAATTCAATATCCTGAATATCCTGGCGGCTTAACTGTTTTATGCAGTGGTCAATCTCCGCGGACGTCAGACGATAATCCTGACGGTCATAACGATCGAATTTAATGGATAATTCGCGAATGGCTTTATTCCCGCGTTTTTCAATATCCGCAAGTATTTGTTCAACCGTTTCTCTTATTTGCTGGTTGGCTTGCTGGCGCTCTTCGGTAGATTTACCGGTTTTTAATTTCCAGGACACTCGCTTCTCCTTACCTTTTTCAGATGTCAGTTGTCCTCCCGGCGAGCCGGGAAAGGGTGTTTACTTCAGAAAGGGTTATTGATCCGGCGCGGCAGCGTACGCACCGTTTTTTAATAATTGGGCTGAGGTTTGCGTTTTACGGGCATATACCCATCGAGCGGACAGCGGCGTGGCAATAGCGGCCACAACGGAAAGGGCGGCAATCAATATATAACCGGACGACAGGTTAATATGTTGCATCATTACGCCCATCATTACCGGCCCGACAAACATGCCGCAGGAATAAATGGTCTGGAATAGTCCCATTCGCGTGGATTGTTCATCAGACGAGGTATTCACTACGCTGAGCGACATGAATGCGGCAAAGGCCATGCCGAACGAGAACCCCGCCAGCGCCTGCCACAGGTAAATAACATACATATTGCTGGTAAAGGGAATGCCAAAGGTGGAGATCACCTGTAAAACGATGCCGAGCACGGCGGTTTTTACCAGCCCAAGGCGCTGATAAAACACCGAGCTGCACAGGGCGATGGCCAGCCCGTAAAAAAGAAGGTGAATGTTACCCAGCAGCGCGAGGATCCCCGCCCGGGCGCCAAGCTGTTCGGCATAGACCGGCGTCAGCGTGTCGCGGGTGGCGAAGGGCACCAGAATGACGACGGTCGCCAGGATGCCAATCAGCCAGACGGAACGGTCGGCCAGCTGCTGGCGCGCGCCGGTAATGCAGGCTTTAAGCGTGGGGGCCTGAACCGGGTCGTGCACGTCCTGAATGCGGGTCGTCAGGATCAACGCCACCAGGGCGGAGATGCAGGAGACAAAAAAGGCGATGTTATTGGCGAAATAGTGAATCAGCACCGCGCCAATACAGTTACCGAGAAACACGCCGATGGGCCCTGCCAGCGCCAGCAGCGCGACGGCGGCAGGCGCTTCGTTGCGACCGAAGTAACGCATGAACAGGATGTTGTACAGCACCCAGGTCGCCGCCGTGACGCCGTCTGCCGCTTTCGCCAGATACAGCGTAATGGCGTTGGGTTCAAGCCAGGCAATCGGCCAGGCGATAATTGGCAGCAGCAGGCCAATCTGGATGAAGATCCTGCGGCTTTTAACCACGTCGGAAATAATGCCTAACGGAAAGCGTATCAGAAGGGTTGCCAGCCCGGACGCGCCCATGATGATGCCCATGATCTGTGGCTCAATGCCCTGGTTGATCATCATGGGGGCCAGGAATGCATCAATGCTATGAATGCAGATAAAGAACAGGGTGCTGATGATGAAAAAGAGCCGGGCTTCCCGACGGCGTAACAGTGCTTGAAACATGGTTTTGAACCTCTTAAGAATTAATGGGTTATAACCAGTCAGGGACGACGTTTACCGGTTCAATCCTTTGGGCGACTCCTGTTCTCTCCGGTACCATTGACGGTATGAAAACTCTTTGCATACGTATTCAAGATTTGAAGTTACGAAAAGGTTTCATGTTTGTAAAGTGATCTCGATCTTGTTGTGAGAATTTTAATTTTTTGTGTTGCATACGCATGCAAAGGTGGTGTAAGTATAAAAAACACCCACTTGCTGAGGCGTTTGAAGCACGCGCAAATGGGCAGGACGTTGATAAGGAATCAGGGGTAATGAAACGTAAGACTTTTGCAGCAGTCACATCCCAACAGGTCGCTCAGCTGGCGGGGGTATCGCAATCTGCGGTGTCGCGAACATTCACGCCGGGGGCCAGCATTTCACCGGCAACGCGTGAAAAAGTGCTGAAGGCAGCGCGCGAGCTGGGCTATCGCCCGAATGCGATCGCCCGTTCGCTCAACACGGCTCGTTCGCGCATTATCGGTGTCGTCATTTCTTACTTTGATAACCCCTTTTACTCGCAGGTGCTGGAGGCGCTGGCGCAAAAGCTGGATACGCTGAACTATCACCTGCTGCTGTTCGTTGGCGACCGGGAAGGTAACGTAGACCGTATTTTTGACCAGATTATGCAGTACCGGGTGGATGGCATTGTGCTGGCCTCGGTGACGCTGTCTCTGGAGTTGTCCGAGGAGTGCCTTGCCGCCGGGATCCCGGTAGTGCTGTTTAACCGCAGCGAAGAGAGTGGCATGGCCTCCAGCGTCAACAGTAATAACGAAGCGGCCGCGCGGCAGATTGCCGAGTTTCTGCTGGCGGGGGAGCACAAGCGTTTTGCCTACGTGGGCGGCGTGGCCGATTCCCCGGTCAATATCGCCCGCCAGCGCGGGTTCATTTCCACGCTGGAAGAACATGGCATCACCGATGTCCGGGTGGTGCACGGGAATTACGACGCTCAGCAAACCACCCGGGCAGCCTATACCCTGTTTTCGACGTCGCCAGCGCCGGATGCGGTCTTTGTCGCCAACGATCATATGGCCGTCACGGTAATGGATGTGGCGCGCTATGAGTTTGGTCTGCGCATTCCGGAGGAGGTCTCCGTTGTCGGCTATGACGACATCGGCCCTTCCGGCTGGCCCTCTTATGCGTTGACCTCGGCGTCGCAGCCGGTCGGCGCGATGGTGGATGCCACGGTGGAACTGTTAATGAAGCAAATTGACAGCGGAACCATAGAGCCTGAACAGATTACGGTGCCCGGTACGCTGGTGATACGCCACTCGGCGCGTCGCCCACGCAGCGGCGTTATCGAAACCAATGGTTTAACGCTATTCCAGTCTAAGGAGCGCACATGACCAGATTGCGGGGCTTCAGCCCTCAATTCGACTCTATCCAGCAGTTCATTTTGACGCTGACGCATGTGGTGTGGGAGCAGAAAGATATCGGCCAGCTGGCGGATTTTTACGCCACGCCGGTGGTTTTCACTACCCCCGAAAAACAGCTGCATGAGCTTTCCCAGTTTATGCGCCTGACGCTTGAGGCGATGCACAGCTTCCCGCAGCGAGCGGTGCTGACGGAGGATATTCTGTGCAGCCAGAACCCGGGGGACGAGTACTATGCGGCGCAGCGTACCGTAGCCCGCATTCAGCACCAAGGGGAGGGATTTTTTGGCCCGCCGACCGGGAAAAATGTCTGGGTCCGCACCTGGGCCGATCGCATCTGTGTTGATGGTGCCGTACGCCAGGAGTGGCTGCTTCAGGATCGTGCCGCGATTGTGGCGCAACTGGGGCTGGATGTCCGCGACTTTGCTTTTAACCTGGCGACCATGCGCCAGCAGCTTGGGCTGGAATCTGTGTCTGCTGAGACGCTGGACGCCCGCTGGGCGGGTGGGCCTGAGGGCGACGACGTGGAAGGGGCGCTTGCCGGGGTCGTTGAGCGCTACTTAACGATGTGGGCGGGCGGTAACAGCGGCGTGGTGCCCGGTCTCTATCACCCGGCGGCGACGCTGTACGCGCCGGGGCACTGCCTCTGCACCGGCGAACAGGAAATTGGCGCACAGCTTTCCGGTTATCGCGCTTCATTTGTCGACAGCGAAACGCAGCTTCATCACCTGATTGTGCGTAAAGATCCTAATGAGCCGATTCGACTTTCATTGCGCTGGTCGTTGTTAACCTGGCACGACGGTTACGGCAAATTTGGTGCGCCTACCCGTAAACCCATATCAATTACCGGTATCAGCCAGCTTGAATTACGAGATGGTTTAATTTTCCGTGAATATCTGGGGATCGATGAATTAGCGATTTGGTCGCAAATATTTAATTAATGGGGCGGCAGCCCCCTTATTCCGGCTGCAAAAAATAACCGTGTTTAATTCACCCTCACTTACGGGTGCGGGTTCTTATTGTCTGAA
This sequence comes from Enterobacter cloacae complex sp. IR5403, assembly GCF_049238705.1. Lineage (NCBI taxonomy): Bacteria > Pseudomonadati > Pseudomonadota > Gammaproteobacteria > Enterobacterales > Enterobacteriaceae > Enterobacter > Enterobacter cloacae complex sp. IR5403. The sequence continues at coordinate 30,743 of NZ_JBMKHP010000022.1, forward strand.
AACAGAGCAGGAGTTTATATGTCTTCCACCGAAGCAACAAATAAAGCACCAGCCGTACCCGAAAAAAGCATCGTGAAATCGCTGAAAGAGGAACCTGTATTACAGGTGGAGCGTCGTGATTTTGTCGATCTGGTACCGGAAAAAAGACCGCGCGTGCAATCATTACGCGGCTTTGATGACTGCTATACCGATATTGTCGATTATATTGTTCGCTGCACCCATAAAATATGGGACGAGCGCGATGTCGGCTTAATTTATTCTCACTATACCCATAACTGCGTGCTGTATAACGCGCTGGGGACACTCTATAACCGTGAACAGGTGGTGCAGGATACGCTGCAACGCTTAATTGCCTTCCCGGAAAGGCGCGGAATGGCAACCCAGGTTATCTGGAACGGAAATGATGTTGACGGTTTTTATACCTCCCACCTGGTGACGGGAAGCGGGCGGCATACACAGCACAGCCATTTAGGTAAGCCGACCAACCGCACCTTCGTTACCCGTACCGTGGCGGATTGCATGATCCACGAGAATAAAATTTATCGGGAATGGGTGGTCAGCGACAACATGTCGCTGATGAAACAGCTTGGTCTGAACACCGATCAAATCGCATTTAATATGGCAAAGGAGCAGTTCGATAAAGGCTTCCGCGTGATGGACATCGGCGAAAACGGCCGCATGCTGGGGCAATATCCGCCGGAGATGGAGTGCGATGTTTCCATTGCGCACACCGATACGGAGGAGCAGTGCCTGCGCTGGCTGCATGAGATCTACAACCGCCGGATGTTTGGCAAGATCAAAGAAGTGTATGCGCCTAACGTACAGTGGCACGGTCCGCTGATGAAAGAGCTGTACGGCACCGCGGCGGTAACCCATCAAACGCTGGCGCTGGTGGGGATGATCCCTGACGGCGCGTGGCTGCCGCAGCATATTTGTTCCAATCCGTGCGATGAAGGCGGCGTCAAAGTGGCCGTTCGCTGGATTATCGAAGGGCATCACCTGGGTTACGGCGAACTGGGCAAGCCGACCGGAGAACGACTGTTTGTGATGGGTATGTCGCACTACCACATCGTCAACGGAAAAATTGTTGATGAATGGGTCGTTTATGACCATCTGGCGCTGCTGGCGCAGATCAAACTCGGCCAGATGGAGGACGCGTAAATGTTAAATCAGGTGAGCTGGATTAAGCGCCCGCAGGGGCAGGATGCGCAGGCCGATCGTTCCCTGACGGAGAAGGTCAGCGCCATTATTGAGTGCGTGAAAACCGAAGGCGATACGGCGCTAAGAGCCTTTTCGCAGCAGTTTGATAAGGTCGTGCCCGCGCAGTTTGAGGTGAGCGAGCAGGAGATCGCCGAAGCACTGGAGGGGATGGATGCCCAGACGCGCCGCGACAGTGAGTTTGCCATTAATCAGGTGCGTCGTTTTGCGCAGGCGCAGCTGGCGACCATGCAGCCGCTGGAGGTAGAGACGCTGCCTGGCGTGCATCTCGGTCACCGGATCATCCCGGTGCAGACGGTGGGCTGCTACGTGCCGGGCGGGCGGTATCCGATTCTCTCCGCTCCCGTAATGTCGATTGTTCCTGCGACGGTGGCGGGGTGTGAACAGATTATCGCCTGTCTGCCCCCGGGCGCCCATCCGGCGATGATTGCAGTTTGCCATCTGGCGGGCGCGCACCGCATTTTCAAAGTTGGCGGCGCGCAGGCCATTGCGGCTATGGCCTGGGGAACGGAGAGCATTCCGTCGGTGGACAAAATCGTTGGGCCAGGCAACGCCTTCGTTAACGAAGCGAAACGCCAGGTGTTTGGTCGAGTCGGCATTGATGCCCTCGCCGGGCCGAGCGAGATTTTCACTATCGCCGACGACAGCGCCGACCCGCGCATTCTGGCCGCCGATATGCTGGCGCAGGCAGAGCACGATATTCATACCCGCGTCGGGCTGGCGACAACCAGCCGGGATATCGCTGAGCGTACCCTGGCGGAGGTTGAGCGTCAGCTTACCAGCCTGCCAACGGCCGCCACGGCGGGCGAGGCGTGGCGTCGGCAGGGTGAGATTGTGCTCTGCGAAGATGAAGCGCAGCTGATTGCGTTTGCTGACCATATGGCGACGGAGCATTTGCAGGTGCATACCCGCGATCCGCACGCGACGGCAGCGAAGATCCGCAACTATGGCTCGCTGTTTATTGGTCAGAACGCCAGCGTGGTGTTCTCCGATAAATGCTGCGGCACCAACCATACGTTACCGACGATGGCGGCGGCACGCTATACCGGCGGTCTGTGGGTAGGGGCATACGTCAAAATCTGTACCCATCAGTGGATTGACGAGCAGGGTATCCCGGCAATCGCAGAACCGGCGATCCGCCAGAGCCGTACCGAGGGGATGCAGGGGCACCGACGGGCGGCGGAAATTCGTCTGCGTCCGCAGGACATTGATGCCATTACTACCGGCATGCGGGACTAAAACGTATCCCGGGCAGCCTTCTGCCCGGTTTTCAGCACGGGGAGCCTGAGACTATGAAGCGCCTGATACCGCCAGACGACTGTCCGGAGGAAATTGCCCGCCGTCTCGACGTCATACAGCAGCACCGGGCGCTCAACGCGATCCTCGGGGTTAACCCTGACGCCATGTCTCAGGCGGAACAGCATCAGCAGCAGCGACGGCGTGGAGAGCCGATCGGCCCCCTGCACGGTGTGCCGCTGATCGTCAAAGATAATATTGCCTGCGCGCCGATGCCGATCACCCTTGGCTGCCGTGCGCTGGCCTCACTTAACGCGACAGCGGATGCACGGGTCGTGCAGCGATTGCGCAGAGCGGGGGCGATTATTCTCGCCAGGGCCAATATGTCCGAGTTCGCGTTCGATGTGCGCTCGCGAAGCTCGCTGGGGGGCGATGTGGCGAATCCACTTTGCCCGACACTCACCGCCGGAGGCTCCAGCGGAGGATGCGCCGCGGCGGTGGCGGCTGGAATGGCGGATGGCGCATTGGGTACCGATACCGGCGGCTCTATCCGCATTCCCTGTAGCTATACCGGGCTGGTGGGGCTACGGCCTGCCTTTCGCCGTTCACAGCTGGACGGCGTGGCGCCGCTCTCGCCCAGCAAAGATACCGTTGGGCCAATGGTACATAGCGTTGAAGATGCCGCCTTGCTGCATGCGGTGATCCATGGCCTGCCGCCGGTTGCGCTTCCTGTACGTTCACTGAAAGGCGTTCGCTTTGGCGTGGTGACCGCGTTACAGGGAGAGGATGAGGTACAGCTGGAGGTCTGGCAGTCGGCGCTGCACACGTTGCGCCGTGCCGGAGCGACGCTGGTAGAGGTTTCACTCCCCTTCCTTGAAGAGGTGAGGCAGGCCACCTGCCTCAGTCTGTATGAATTTCGCGTGGCGATTGACGACTGGCTTAGCAAACAGCCAGGCGCTCCCTCCGGACTGACAAGCATTATGGACTCCGGCGCTTTCCTGCCAGAGTTTGCGCCGTTTCTACGTCAGATGCTGGCGAGTAACACGCTGAAAACCCCGCTCTGGCTGGCGGGGCGTCGCTTTCAGCGCCTGTTGCGGCAGAACCTTTGCCAGGTGGCGGAGGCGCAGCGCATCGACGGATTTGTGTATCCCACCGTACAACGATTACCAGAAAGTATGGCGAAGATGCCGCCAGGCTGCGCGCCGGAACTGGCCGCCATCAGCGGCCTGCCTGCCATTACGTTGCCCTGTGGCGTAAGCCGTATCGGGCTGCCGGTGGGGATGGAGATGTTATCGGTGCAGGAGGATGAGACGATGCTGATGACGCTGGCGCTGGCGTGTGAGGGGGCATTGCACAGTAAATGAAGATATAAAAGACCCGCAGGGCTTGCACCATGCGGGCTTTAATGCGTTCACAGGAGGGATTGAGCCAGCATGTTATGACCGCAAACGCTTGCCGGTCTGGGCATCAAACAAGAACATTTTTTCCGCGTCTACGGTGAGGAAGACCTTCTGACCCACGTTGATATCCAGCTTTTCATGGGACACCACGATCAGCTCCTGATCGTTGATACGCACCCGGATCTCCTGTCCTTCCCCGGTCATCTCTATCAGCACGATTTCCGCTGGCATCCCTGACTCGCCGAGCCGGATATAGTGCGGTCGGGTGGCGCAGATGATCTCCATCCCTTCAATATGTGAGCGGAGGGGGCAGGGGAAGCGGTAGCCGTTGTTGAGTACAATCTCGCCGTGCTGGATCACGCCTTTAAGGGTGTTAATTTCCGGCGTGCCGATAAAGCCCGCGACAAACAGGTTATCCGGGTTACGGTACAGCTCTTCCGGGATGCCGACCTGCTCAATATGTCCGGCATTCAACACCACAATCCTGTCCGCCATGGTCATCGCTTCCGTCTGATCGTGCGTCACGTAGATGGTGGTGCGACCCATCCGCTGGTGGATCTTACGAATTTCGCCGCGCATTTTATGGCGCAGTTTGGCGTCCAGGTTGGAGAGCGGTTCATCAAACAAAAAGGCCTTTGGGTCACGCACCAGCGCGCGCCCCATCGCCACGCGCTGACGCTGGCCGCCGGAGAGATCCCGCGGGAGGCGATCGAGCAGATGCGTCAGGCCGAGGATTTCCGCCGCCTCTTCCACGCGCGCCATCCGTTCCGCTTTTGAGACGCTGGCAAGCTTCAGGGCAAAACTCATGTTGTCCCGCACCTTCATGTGCGGGTAGAGCGCATAGCTCTGGAACACCATGGCGATATCGCGTTTTTTGGCGGGCAGGGTGTTGACCACCTCGCCGTGCATCAGCAGTTCACCGGACGTGATATCTTCCAGACCCGCAATCATGCGCAGCAGAGTGGATTTCCCACACCCGGACGGGCCGACCAGCACAATAAATTCGCCTTCGTGAATGCTCAGCGAGATCCCTTTAATGATGCTGACGTTGCCGTAGGATTTGCCGAGATTATTTAAAACGATTTGGCTCATGTTACTCTCCTCGCCCGGCGGAGTGGCCTGGCTGCAATAATGGCATGACGTGCTGGCGGTAAAGCGCCGCCGCAGCGAGATCCTGCTGGATAATGCTTTGTGCTGATTCGCTGAAGCGCCGCGCGGCCGAGCGCAGATCCAGGCGGTTGGCGCTATCAATACCCGCCAGCACCTCAGGTTCGACAATGGCTTCCCCGTGCAGCGCGCCTAAAATCGCGCCGCTCATCACCCCGATAGAGTCGGTATCACGGCCTGAATTGATGGCGTCTTCCACCGCACCGCGAAACTCGCCTTCGCGCAGCAGGCAGAAGGCCAGCGCCATCGGCAGTTCCTCAATCGACATCAGGCGCGAGGGCTGGTAGGCCATGGTCGGGACGCCCGCTTTTTCCGGGCCGTGCATCAGGTCATCTCCCATCGGCGAGAAGGGCAAAAGCGCATCGTGCAGGGCGTCAACGACCTGTTGATAATCCCATGCGGTTCCACGGTAGCGACGCGCGACGTCAAGCGTTGCCGCGATAGCCTGACGGGTGCCGTCTTTAGCCAGTTTCAACGCGATGTTGGTGATAGCCTCAACGGTGATGCCAGGTATAAATGCCGCCGCAACGCAGGCGGCGAAGACGCCCGCAGCCTCCAGACCATAGCTCTGCTGATGCCCCTGGGTGAAATTAATGGCTTCCTGGTAAGCTGCCTCAGGGTTGCAGGCATTGATGGCTCCGATGGGGGCGGCATACATGGCTGCGCCGCAGTTCACCATATTGCCCACGCCGCCCTGACGCGGATCGCAGGCGGCCAGTTGCAGACGATGGAAGATCCATTTTTCCGGATAAAACAGGCGCTCAATAACCAGCGCTTCCCGATCCAGTTCCGGCACCCAGCGCGGTTCCCAGGCAATCTTCCGTACAAAAGACTCCCCCATATCCCACGCATCAACGTGACGGCCCAGCTCGCTGTAAACCTCCATCAGGCAGAGCGTCATCAGCGTATCGTCGGTGATGATGCCGTTGCCGCGTACGCGGTTGTTGCGCCGTGCGGACGGCTCGTCCATCCGGTGCCAGCGCTGGTGGATGGAGGTGACGCGGCCATATTTCTCCGAGATTTGCCGGGCGGAGAGTTTCTCAACCGGTCCGCCTAAGGCATCGCCGAACGCCACGCCATACAGCATGCCCAGAATGCGGGAATTGAACGATAAATCAGCGGTTTGCGTAACGGTCATTTTAATTTTTCCTCTGCATATTCGGTCATGGCGTTTCCACCTGCGGCTTTCCAGGCGCTGACATACTGATCCCACTTGTCAAATGACGCTTTGCCAGAGACAAACTGGTACGCCCACTGGTTGTAAATACTGCTGGTTGAGTCGATGGCGGCGGCAAACGACGCCGGGAAGATAAAGGCGTTATCCGCCGTAAAATAACGTTGTGAATTGTCGATATAGCGCAGCATCGCGGGCGTCCGCCACTCCACCGGCGGCTTCCAGTTGGCGGCCTGGATAAACCGCGGATACCAGGCATTAATTTTTGGCGTCACGTTTATGGTGTTGCCCTTACGAACGTAGTGCGTGTTCTCGAAGCCCATCTGCTCCATCATTTGCCCTTCCGGGCTTGCCAGAAAATCGAGCAGGATCATCACTTCCTTTTTATGTTTCGAGAGCGAGGACATGGCAAAGCCGCGCGTTTCCATGGAAACATCTGTCGCCGCCAGCCCTTTACCTGCCGGGCCTTCGGGTGGGTCGAGCAGGGTGAGGGTGGCGTCAGGATGGATCTGACGCATTTTTTCCTGATACACGCCGACGTTGCCCGGCGATGAGACGGATACCACGCCAACCTTGCCGGTATAAAACTCATCCTCTTTTAGCTCCCAGTTGGTGGTGATGTACTGGGAGGAGAGCAGTCCTTTCTGATACAGCGAATGGTAGAACTCCAGCTTGCTCCGCTCCTGCGGGCTTATCTGGGCGTTGATCAGCTTGCCCTGCTCGTCCTTGAGCCAGGTGGCGTGAATACCAAACGCCGGGTTCATAAAACCGTCGAGATCGCGCAGGTCTTTCTCGGAGGTGATCCCCCAGCTGTCCGTCTTACCGTCGCCGTTGTAGTCACCGGCGTGGATCGCATTGAACAGCGTGACGTACTCCGCCAGTGTTTTGGGCGATGCGCTGAACCCGCTCTTCTGTAACCAGTCCTCACGGATCACCGGCTGGCGCGCGCGCAGCGGAAAGACATACAGCAGGGTCGGATGGTTTTGCAGGCGAAGCCGGTTGTGCGGCCACAGCGCCTCTTTCAGATAGCGGGTTTGCGCAATCCACGGACGCCAGTCTTCAAGAATGCCCTGTTCGAACATCTTCTGGTCGCTGCCGTTGAAGTAGATCAGGTCAGGGATGGTGCCGGAGAGCAGCATCACGTTCAGCACGTCGGAGTAGCCGGAAGACGACAGGTTGACGATTTCAATGTGGATATCGTGTCCCTGGCGTGCCAGCGCCTGCTCGATTCGCTGAATATGCGCGACATCTTCGCGGTTGGTGGTCAGCAGATCTTTTTCCACAATCCGGATAGTGACCGGCTCGGCCCAGGCGGCCTGGCATAACAGCAGGCCGCAGGCGATTGCTGTGAATAATTTCATCGTCATCGCTCCTGTTAACCCTTCACCGCGCCGGACATGGTCCCTTTGGTGAAGAAGCGCAAAATAATCGGGTAGATGGCAATCAGCGGGGCGATGGTTAAGGTGATCATCCCGGCTTTTAGCGCCTTGATGCTGATCTGGCTGGCATCGGTGTAGTTCGACATGCTTTCGACGCCTACCATCGCCAGCTTATCGCCCTCGACGACAAACTGGCGCAGCACCACCTGCAACGGCCATTTGTCCGGGTCGTTGAGGTACACCATGGCGCGGAAAAACTCGTTCCAGTGCAGCACCATGTAAAATAACGTGATCATGGCAATGGACGATTTGGCGACCGGCATAATGACGTACCACAGCGTCTGGAACGGGTTCGCGCCATCGAGTTCGGCGGCTTCCAGCAGCTCCTCCGGGATCTCTTCGAACAGGCGAACCAGAATAATCAGGTACCAGGCGAAGACGGCGCGATACAGGATGACGGACCAGTAGCTGTTCAGCAGCCCCAGCTTTTTCATCACCAGAAAATCGGGGATGATGCCCGGCTCAAAGACGATGGTGAACAGGACAAACATAAACAGCCAGCGGCGTCCCGGCAGGCGTTTTTGCGCCAGCGCCCAGGCCAGCAGCACGGTGAAAACCACGTTGATGATGGTGCCCACCACGGTAATCAGCATCGCATTGCCAAAGCCGCGCAGCACGGCTTCGTTGGTCAGCAGCAGCTTCCAGACGTCCAGCGAAAAGCCCTGCGGAATAATCTCCAGGCCGCTCATGCCAGGCACGTTTGCCGGGCTGGAGAAAGATATCGCCACCAGGTTGAGGATCGGTTGTAGCGTCACGACAACCAGCAGCATCAGTACCGAGAGAATGAGCACGTATTCGATGCGCTCAAAAGGGGTGCTTCGTGATGAGATGCGCATTACCAGACTCCTTTACCCGTCAGGCGTTTTGAAACGTTATGTGCCAGCACGATAAGGATCATGCCGATCACGCCTTTGAATAACCCTGCTGCGGTCGCCAGCGAGAACTCCCCGGTGCGCAGGCCCATGCGGTAGACGTAGGTGTCGATGATGTCTATCTGACCGTTCACCACGTCGTTGGTCATGTTGAAGACCTGATCAAAGCCCTGGCTCAGGAAAAGACCGACGTTGATGATAAACAGCGTGGCGATGGTCGGGGTGATAGCGGGCAGGGTGATGTGCCAGATTTTGCGCCAGCGCCCGGCTCCATCCATTTCCGCCGCTTCATACAACTGTGGATCGATGGCGAGGATCGCCGCGATGTAAAGTAATGAATCCCAGCCCGCGCTGCGCCACATTTCAGTGAACACCAGTACCCAGCGGATAGAGCCGCTGTCGGTCATAAAGGGGATCGGGTCATAGCCCATCGATTTAATGATGTCGTTAACTGCGCCATCAACCGGCGAGAGCGTGGCAATCGCGATGCTGGCGATTACCACCCAGGAAAGATAGTGCGGCAGATAAATCACCGACTGGACAAATTTACGGTAACCGGACGAGCGCACTTCATTGAGCAAGAGCGCCACGATAATGGGAACCGGAAAAATAAAAATCAGCTTCATTGCGCCGATAATCACGGTGTTCTGTATCACTTGCCAGAAAACAGGGGATGACATCAGCGTGGCAAAATACTCCATTCCGACCCAGATATTCGGCGGGATAATACGGTACTGCTCAAACGCAATTTTGGTTTCCCAAATGGGTAAATAGTGCCAGATAAAAAAATAGATAACCCCAGGCAGGGCCATTACGTAAAACGGCCACCACCGGCGTAACGTCTGGCGGCAACGTGCCATGCGGGATAGTGTTTGCTGATGAGGCATATTATTTACCTGCGGTATCGCGCCGCCGGGTTTAGATTCTGTCAGGGCTTTCATCGGACATACTCCCATTACTGAAATGGTTGTCGTGAATATAATCTGTGTTTGCAGAAATATGCGTGCGTTAAATTTTCTCGGTGAGAATGTTTTTATCGTTATATTGCGCGAGGCGGGTCAGGACATCTTTATATTCGGGCATATTTGATGCGCCTTCTTTTTCGACGGCCAAAGAGGCGAAAGCACAGGCAAATTTTGCTGCCTGAATAATAGATTCCCCTTTCGCCATCGCGGCGGCGAATGCGCCGTTGAAGGCATCGCCAGCACCGGTGGTATCCACACATACGGCTTTCAGCGCCGGGATATGAATGAATTGCTCACCGTCATAAATAAGCGCGCCTTTCGCTCCCATGGTAATGATGACGTGGCCTACCCCTTTCGCTTTAATGGCTCTGGCGGCTTCCTTCGCGCTGGCAAGGTCCACGATATGAATGCCGGACAGCAATGAGGCCTCAGTCTCGTTTGGGGTCAGAAAGTCCACGTTCTTCAGGCAGCTAACCACATCAGATGACCAGGGGGCCGGGTTCAAAACCACCTTGATCCCGTTACGGCGGGCAATTTCTATTGCCCGAAAGGTAGCGGGTAGATTATTTTCCAGCTGGGTTAAAAATATATCTGCGTTTTTCACTTCAGGGGTAATCGCTTCAACTTCATCGGCAGTAATGGACCGATTGGCTCCAGGGCTGATGGCAATCATATTTTCACCATCGCTTTGACAAACATAAATAAGCGCGGTGCCGGTTTTCTGATCTTTATCCTGATAAAGCGTGAAGCTGTCGATAGCAGAAGATGAAAGATGTTCAAAGGCCATCTGACTAAACTGATCGTTACCCACCTTACCGACAAAATGGGTTTTAACATTGCATTTGCTTACGGCCAGCGCCTGATTGGCGCCTTTGCCGCCGGGGCCAATAATCGTATTTTCGGAAAAAATAGATTCCCCGCTTTGCGGGAAACGATCGAGATTAGCAATAATATCAACGTTGAATGAACCCAGAATACAGACTTTACCTTTCATCTTTCGCCCTTTATGTCGGGATTTAATCGTTTTTCTTGACTGCGCGGAGTCAAAAAAATGAATGATATTGCTATCTAAATTATTGACTTATTGGGTATGAAAAATACGGCGTTTGATAATTGCCCCACCGTGGCATCGCTCAATGCCGCCTTCCTGCGCTAATAAGTTCAGGTCGCTGCGAATCGTTTCCCTGGTGACGTTAAATACTTTCGCAAGCTGATTCACCGTCGCCCGTTCGTACCTGTTAAGCCAGGTCAAAATTGCATAATGCCGTTCTTTATTGAGCATAAGGTCACCTCTGTAGTTATATTATTGTTTCCTTGTTGTTAATGTTTTGGTGTTGTTCACAGATCGTTCGACAAAACAAAAGGAAACGGAAATATATGAGGTGATAACTATTTAATATCAATTGGTTATGTTGATTGTGGGAAGGGTGTTTGGGCTTTGATTTGCAGTACGGGGATTTCAACGATGGCAGGGGCCATTACGCAACGTTAGATCTTTCTCGGACAACGACAGACACAAAAAAGCCCGCAGGGCTTGCGCCGTGCGGGCTTTCAGGACTTCATCGGATGACTCTGGTAATCACCGATGGAGAATTTTGGGCTGGCGGAGTCTGAATTGGTTGTGTAACTTGTTGTTTGATAAGTTTTAACCTTCAATTCAATTTTCAATTTGGTCCCATTGTTGGTCCTAAAAGAAAATGTCAGGTATTTTGCAGGCAGGGGAGGTTACAGCAGGAGTCTCTTCGTCTGTGAGATTAGCATTTTGCTTTCCTTTAGTCTGCTCTGTATTTAACCGTTTATTTCACGTTAGCTTTTAGCAAGCCGGTAGATCGCCTTGCTCGCAGAATATCCACTACGGAAATATACGGGGTTTGTTCTTGCCACGAAAATCCTTTCCGATCGATACGGACAAGCCCGTATTTTTCTACCAGAAAGTTCACTGCATCACTGAGCGATATTCCAGCATCAATATGTTCCTGGATGGTGGAGTCATTGCTGAATGGTGTGTTATTCAGAGTCAGGCCATAGTGCTGCAACAACAGATGAGTTAGCAGCCGCTGCCAGTTTTCAACAGGTGACAGACAGGGCTGAGTCGCCCGTGTCGGGTGTGATGATATGGTTTGCATGATGTTTACTCTGTGATGTTAAGGGAATAAGCAGGGGGTTACTGCGGCTCAGTCTGCTTAGGATAGATAGCAATGTAGACATAGCCACAGGAGCCGAGTGTGTCGGCTTCGCAGGCGAGGCCGTTGTGGTATAGCGTAACGCAGTGCTGGTGGCGAGGGTTAAGCTCTCCACTGGTCACCATCAGTTCAAGTTTTTCATCATGAGCGGAAATGCCTGGTCAAGGCGCATTGCAACATCGTCGGTGAACGGCCCGCTAAATCCTGCTCGGTCAGCCAGATAGTGCAGACGGTTGCCCTCCTGAACCAGACGTGCGCCAAAACAAGGTGTTATATCGCGCTTCAGTCCCCACTGCTGGATGGCGGGATTCTCCGGCTTGGTACCGGATTCTGAGTGATTGTTCATTATTTTTCCTGCTCAAAAGGAAGGATTAATTGAGAGTGACACTACGAAGAATGACATAGGGACCATGCGGGAACGGTTGTTTAACGCCCGAAAAATTCGAGCATGTTTTCTGCCATAACCCACAGGGCGCGATTGAGCTTCACATCGCCGTCAATGCCGGTGACAGCACGGGTGCGGCTGCTTTTCCCCTGAGCGGTTCGCCCTGACAGACCTCCTTTCAACAGGTTCTCCTGCACGCGCTGATAGACGGTCCAAAGGTCATCGTTGTAGTCCTCTCTACGGCGCGGAGTCAGCAACTGCGATACCGTGACCGGCTGGTGATCCTCACCGAAGCGATACCTCAATGCGGCATTTGCCAGCGCGTGACGGGCCGGGGCTGGCAGCGCCAGCGACTGCATTGCATCGCGTTTCTCATCCACACGGTCAAACACGCCGAGTACTTCGTAAGCCCCCTCAATTACCTTCTCGACGACATTGCCTTTATGCGGTACCCGCACTTCGCCGAATGACTGACCGCAGACCAGGCCGTTGGTACAGACGCCTCGAAACAGCCCTGGCAGCATCTGGTAGCTTGATGAGCCGTCATGGCTGTTAAGCAGAATGATTTCCGGTACCTGTTGCCCGGTCAGTTGCCCGGCACGACGCAGGCGAAGCATGTGTTTGGTGTGCTCCCGCTTGCTCTGGTCCCGAACCTTTGTCTGGCAGGCAAAGAACGGCTCAAAGCCTTCACGCTGCAGGCTTTCGAGGATGGTGATGGTTGGGATGTAGGTGTAACGGTCTGAACGAGATTCATGCTTGTCACTCCCGAACACGCTGGGGATATGACTCATCAGCTCTTCGTGGGTCAGAGGTCGGTCACGGCGTATCTGGTTTATACGGCCAAAGCGGCTGGCTAAACGGGTCATAACTGGTTCCTTAAATAGACAGAAAAAGCCACTCCGGAGAGTGGCGTGGTCGAAAGATAAAATGTCTAGGGTGAAGCAGGTGGCTATGTCTCATTGTCTTGAGACGGGAGTAAAGTGGGGGACGTGTAATCCCAGATTTGACGTAAAGGTACAAGGATAATAGGCAGATTCTGCCTCAAAAAACGGAGGTACTGTTCCTGGGGAAACCTTCGTCGGATGAATGAGGGAAAATGCCGGTATGCTTTACTGCACACAGAAAAAGCAAATGCGTCATCCCTGAGCCTTGCCTCTGCCAGCAACGACAGATCATGGATAACAATACGCCTGACTAATTGTTGGTATGTTTTGCCAGGGTTTTTTATCAGGGGAGGAGTGTCTTCTGGTCCCGTCTCAGGTGCACATTTGGCTTTGCCCTGTAGCGAACCCCTCAGACCAGAGTGGCGAGTTTTTTATCAGCGTTACCAGGCACAGTGTGGTCAGGCTGGCCCCTATCGTCTGACACACGACAGACTTGCTTCGCAGAAGTGTTATTCCGCCGACGCAGAAGACTACAGGCCAGGTAAGACCGGGTGATGTGGTCAGGGGAATTTTATTATCTTGAAGGTGATTAGCTTTCATGGGAATTCCATAATGACCGGTATAGAAGAATTCTATACCGGGTCAGGTGAGTGATTAAGGGAGATCGGCAGTCGCTATTTCTTCTGAGGTATTGGTGGTACCGCTGTAAACGCTCACGTATTCATTAACCGGATAGATAACCACAGCGTTCTTTTTCGGATTAAATGTGCACCCGTTGACACCTCTGATCGCAGCAGTTTTCCCTGTGCTGATATTTTTAACGGTGAGTCTGCTGTCAGAACAGTTGTTGCTTCGGGAAAAGTGAACCGCATATCCATCCTGTTCAGCGACAATTTCGTCAGCGGGTACATTATTCTGAGTTTTATTGGGCACCGTTTCAGAACGGTGAGCGCCGTTGTATGGCACATACTGTGCGGAGTCGTTGCGCAGAGTGGGTGGATCATTTTTCAGGCTCAGATAGACCGGGCAGACAGATGTGCCCACCTCACAGCTTTTGTCGAATATTGCGCGTGACGGCCAGCCCTGGGTGCCAATGTAAGCTGCACCGGTTTCATCCAGGCAGTAGGTTTCCTCCCATGAATAATTTTTATTAGTACCCGGCATGTTACGGGTAGTGATAAGGCAGGTCAGGGTCTTAACGGGTTTACTGTCGTAGCGGATAAAGTTCCCTTCAAGTGGTGATGCTGCATAGAGCAAAGGCGAAATATTCGCGGCAGCGGCCATTCTTTGCGCCTCAACAGTGAAGCCTGCTTTATTGTTGAGCTTGACGCTCACTGCAGCATCGTTCATATCGCGCAGCATCTCGCCTCCTTTCTCTGTCAGAAAGAACGTGTAACGTCCGGGGTGTATATTTCCGGGGATAACAACAGCAGAGCTCAAAGCGGGAAATAGCAGAGCTGAAATGACGGTAAGTCGTGAAATTAGTGCCTTCATTTTTACATCCTGAATCGTCTGTAGTGAGGTTGTCGCAATTATCGATAACCTAGTGAATCTTTATGAACAGGGCCTCTCATGAGCCTTAATGGCTGATACAGTCCTGCCAGCTCAGGTCAGTCAATGCTTCGCGCAGCCCCGTGGTTTTAAAGGTTCCCGGAAGAGGCTTATCTTTCATCGTGATCTCTATCGGCTCCTGACCATCGGAATTTTTGAGCGCAATAAAGGCCGTTTCGTCTGGAACGTATGAGGTTGCGTTAATGCTTATACCGGTGGCTGAGACCCGATAGTCCTTTGCTGGAACGCTGTAAGAGAAGGTCATATGCTTGTCTGAGCAGGTCAGCGTCAGGCGCTCTCCGGTGGCATTGTCGGTGCTAATTTCAAACTCCATGGCATTGATGTAGCCATACCAGTCACCCCACTGTTGTTCGGGAGTAACGGCCTGTGCAGCAGTCGCTGTCAGCGATGAGCAGAGAAAAAGAATTGTGCGAATGTTCAATTAAATCTTTCCTTTACTGTGTGATTTATATGGTGAAAAGCCACTTCCCGGCATGCAGGAAGCAGCCTGATCGTATGCATTCGTGGTCTGTTGGGATAATCGTTAATACAGATCGGTTATCATAAATTGATCGTTATTATCTATTGTAAAAACGATCGATTAATCATAAATTGATAGTTGCTGGCTATCATTGTGTCAGCATCGATCGGCATGACAGATCAATAAGCCATAGAAAGGGAATCTGAGTCTTTTCCCATTCGCTTAAGTGATATAGGTATGAAAATATCTGCAATATAAATTTAACTAAATGTGGAATAAAACATCCGTAATAATGAGAACTTTTATCTTCTCTCGGATATCTAACTTCAGAGTGATTATTGACTATATTATGTAAGTTAATTGTCTGAAGTTAATGTTTCTTTCTTCTATAGCAAAAATGTTTATCGGTTAATATTGCATGTCTGATTGGTATTAAAATAATAAAGATGGGTTAATACTGTTATAGCAATAGCATTGACTATTGTTCAGAATATAAATTTAAATGTATTAATTAACTCTCTATGCAAATTGTATTGAGATGAATAACACCAGGACTGAAGTATGAGCAACGATATGGGTTATAATCAGCATTACATTAATCGTATTCATGAAACGCTGCAAAGTTCATTGCGTGAATACCCAAGGACGTTTATCCTGAATATTATTCTTAGGTTTCCTGATGCCAATTACGAAAGCTATAAGGCAGACCATACAGTCATAATACGCTTTATTGAATCCTTAAAATCACAGATTAAATTCACGCAGAAGAGAAAGGAAAAACAGGGAAAGCGGGTACATCCCTGCAACCTTCGCTATGTATGGGCAAGGGAGTTCGGTGAAGAAAAAGGGAAGAAACATTATCATGTGGCATTGATGCTAAATAACGATGCCTGGTGTAGTGCTGGTACCTATTATCCGGTGCAGGGACATTACGTTCACTGTCTGGGATTGATGATTATGGAAGCATGGCTCAGAACATTGAACCTTCACGTTCAGCAGGATTATCAAAAGAAATATTATCCCCTGATAGAGTTTGTCCTTGAAGGTGATTTTAATTTGAATACCAAGGGGGAACATTTCGCCTGGCATTACGATACTATTATGAGAAGACTGTCATATCTTGCTAAGCGATTTAGCAAAGATAATTCTGATGGACAGCGGAATTTTGGTTGCAGCCAGTCCTGAATTATTGAGAGGCCCAATCAAAACCACAATCAGAAACGATTGTAGCAGCGTTGTAGCGGCACAGGCGATAACACGAGCCAACATTTCTGAGCTGTAGTGCTACATCGCCAGAGTGTAGTGAAGTGAATCCGTCTGTTCAGGGTTGAACGATTTGTGAGCAAAAGAGCATGTTTCATTTGCGGGTGCTTTCCAGAATGCCGCTACAGTTCGCTACAGTAGCGGTTGTAGCAGAGAAGCAATGTATCACTGTGTATTTTTCAGATGGATAAGGCTCGCGATCTCCTCCGGACCACGAGCCTGTGTATTGTTGTGTTATCCAAAATAGTGCTCAGTTATGAGGTAGCTATTCTGGCTAAGCAGGGTTCTGAGGCGAAGGCGGCTGTTTATCATCAAATGGCCTGTAGTGACCATTGTTCATTCGCCAAGTAATATAAACCGCCGGGTTTTCAGGTGATTTAACCATGTATGCGAAAATACCTGTAGTCATGATGGCGTTCAGCAACGGTTCCAGTTTTTCGCTGCGGCGAAATTTGTTCGGACCATATTTAATGACATCGTTCTTTTTGAACGGAAAGCCGTTAGTGGACCTGAATTTATGATGGATCCACTGGGTTAGTATTTGCACGTCCTGCTGGAATTTATACTCATCCGTGAATTGATAAAACCAGGCTGCAGTATGGTTGAGATACCAGTTCACTATTGCTGATGCCCGCGAAATAACATCAGTAGTAATAATATCATCCTCCTGGTTGGTTAAGTAATTCAGCAGCGCAGCGATACGCAACACATTCGTACTGGCTTTCAGTACCATGGGTTTGATATATGACCAGGCACTACCCGGGAGTGTGTATCTCAGCCAGTTCTCACGCATCGTCTCCCAGTGGACTTCTGCTTCAGGTGAAAGCTTGAGAACCTTTTTCTTACCTTCACCAGAATTAATTTGTTTTAGCTGCTGCCCGAGTAATTTTCCAATCAGGTCGTGAAAGCAGGTTAAAGCATTTTCATCACGGTATGCGGTATCCTGACGATAATGGTGGCTCATCACACAGGAACTCAGCATGGTGTTCGGGGTGATATTTGAAAAGAGGAAGCGGGATAAAAAACCGCTCTCTAATGCTTTATCACCATCCTTTTTCATGTAATCGAAAAAAAGCGAAGGCTGTAACATTAAGGACACCGTCAGCGTCGGTTTAAAGCTCTGGGTGGCACGCTGATGACGATTATGCTCATACATATCGCCATCCCAGGCTTTATTGAAGAACGCCAGATTATCTTTAAGACGTACGTCAAAGAAGTTGCTGGCTTCATCAGAAATCAGACCTGCGCACGGATACTCATTCAGGCCAGCGATGAGCGCGGCAAGCGAGGTGTCAGTGTAGACCAGCGTGGGTAGCACTGGTCTGACGGGTTCAACCGATGCGTGAGATTTCAGGGCTGCCTGGACCTCGTCTGTACACTGGTCTTTTTTAACTGCATCGCGCAGCTTACTTTCCAGCGCCTTTAAACTGGTTTTCCATACGACATAATCTTCGCGCCAGACAGCCTGGTTAACCCGATGTGATTCGGCCAACTCAGCCCTGAAAGCATCAAAGGGCTTCATTACCTGTTTGCTGACGGACGATTTGCCCGTCCCTGAATCAGCGAGCGTCAGGATGTTGAGTGAACAATGCTCCTCTATGTCCGTGTAAGGATTGAGTACATTGATATGCGAATGGCAGGCCAATGATACTGCCGCTAAAACAGCGTTCACGGCCAGTACAGTCGGTACTTTTCCACCATCCTGAAGGTAGTTGATGGTGTTTTGCATTATCAATGGCAATGCATCAACGGGGAAGGGACTGGCAGAATTAACCATTGGAAGTGCAGGGGGTAAATATGACATTTCAATTTCCTTTTTTTCAATCCAAATAACGTAGGGATGACATCACCGATGCGGCTTACCCTGCCGGGTAAGGGCATGCGGTGAATGTTTTTTAATGTGGTGTTTCAGAATGCTCTTTCGACAGTCGCCTGTAGAGGAGAGAGGAGATCAGAGCAATGGCTGTTTGCGCTGCAATACCCAATCGTCTAATTCGGATTCGAGCCAGCCAACGGACTGTTTACCGAGAGGATAGGGTTTGGGGAATGCTGGATCATGACGTGGCGATTTGTCATTCAGCCAGTCGTAGATGGTCGATCTGGCGATACCCAGTTTGCTGACAACGTCAGGTAAACGTAGTACTTTCACTGTTGATATGGTCATTTTGCTTTGCCTCTGTTTGGGTTGGTTTGAACAGGACAGAGACTAATGGTAGAAAAAATTGTTTGGGAGACGTGAGGTCAAGTATAAAAGAACATTAGCTCACGTATTGACATTCTGGAGGGGATTTTGAAAGGAAATGATGTTAGTGCCCTTTTTAACGAGTTGAAAGACTCTTATGAACTCAAGCTTGATGAATTAAAACAAGAAGGGGAAATATCGACTAACAAATATCAAGAGGATGTTCAAAGGTTTTGTGAAGAGAGAGAAAAGGAATATGATGGGCTTGAATATTTTCTGGCTGAAAGTACACAGTTGTTGAAAAGTGAGGCTGCATCTGTTTGGGTTGATGCAGTTTTGCAGGGAAGGTTTGATAAGTATCTATATATATCGTTATGTTATTACCATCTGGCCCTTCTCGTGTCAGCCAGAGAGCGTATAAACGATGGATGTAAGTATATTCAAGATGCCATGTATTTTTATGGAAAATGGCATGGGAGTCGAGAACATAAGGAGTGGGCAGAACTTAAAGGAAAAAAAGAAAAGGATCGTCTTGATAACGCCAAGGAGAGTATCAATGAAAAATACGTTCCTATTAAAGTTGAAATAATCCGACTTTTACATTCAAAAATGCCTTTGAATAAATGGAGCTCAACAACGAAAGCAATTTCAGGTATTCAACGAGAGTTAGAGCAGTTTCTTGATAATGAAAGTAAGGATAAGTCTTGCAATTTGAATCCTAGTAATTTGGAACGAACAATAAAAGAATGGATCAAGAAAGATGGCTATTTGAAATATGCATTTTCTGAAGTCCTGGCAAGGCGGTTAGACGTGTCTTGATTATTTTTTTACAAGCCTGACAGTTACATGTGTTAACAAACTGTAACTGTCAGGTTAGGTCTAAGGTAAATAGTTAGTAATTATAGCGCAACATATCCAAGTCCAATTCTGCTAACACTCGCGCCTACTCTCTGGATATAATTCAAAGCATATTCATATCGGAGTTTCGCTACTACTTCTGCCTTTTGGGGAACGCTTTTAATAGTGTTGTCTTTAAACTCTAATTGTATTTCAAGGAGTGATAATGTCCTGTTTTCAATCATTCCGCCTTGTTCTGCAACAAATGCACGCCAATCAACTTTTTGGATGGCTGGGCTGCTGACATCATCTTTTGGTGAACGTATCCCCAAGCCTATTATATTTTCGCCATATTCGACGTAACAATAAGAACCGCTGTTAATATGATTTTGGGTCAGGTTATCTGGGCTGGAAGGGTGAAGTCTGATAGCGGTAAATGGTCGCAAACTAGCATCATCACCTTTATTGAAGGCTATAATACTTTGGCCAGGTTGTAAATCACATGCAGGAGTAGCACAGACCCACCAAGTATCACCTAATTTGAAGATGTGTCCACTATCTAACTGCTCCGGCGCACTTTTACCATCTTCACTGATTCTAGAAGGAAGGCAGCAGACGTAGCGATTATATTCACTTATTGCCTGTTTTTTATCAGCTTCTTTGCTGAGGTCAACTCTGTAATGTTCATGAAAAGTGGATCCGCTAGCTACATCTGCCTGATAAATTTTTCTGCCGAAATCAGCCACTGTATCTTCTACTAAGAAGGAGAGCATTTCCGACTGACGTGCAACATGATTTTTTAAACGGTATGTGCGCAGAAGTTCTATATGTTCTGCGGGAAGTTCATTACTTCCCGGATTACGGATCGTTTCGTAGAATTTTGCATAGGCATGCTTTTGCTTGAGAGACGTTTCTTCGACTTCTGCGCCGAAACGGCTTATTTCATTACGGAATTTTGCAGAAAGAAGCCGGGATGGGGTGGGCCTCCAGTCCAGTAATGCAGCTTCCAACTCATCCATTAAGTTTTCAGCACCTTTATTCACAAAGCACACAAAACCTCGTGACGTTCGCAACCATTTGCAGGTATCTGTAATATTCCAGTCAAGTAATGGTGGAGGATGGGAACTGAAATCGTTGATGTATTTTTTTTCAAATTGCTCAACAGCCCAGTAAAAGAATATTTTTCGTTGTGCTGGTTGTAATCGCAGTTCATTCGCCCATTCATTTAGTTGCATAAAGGCACCTTTACCGGACATAAATTCGCCAAGTACTTTTCGCAACTCTTTAGCAGGATGCCTGGCTGCTATATAAGTTGCCATATCCAGCTTTTCAAGTATGACGCTGCGATCAAATAGCCCACGATCTTCTTGAACCATAATTTCATTATCTAGAAGATCAATTTGTTTCTTTATCTCCTCACAGTGCTGAGATGTGCAAGTTGTCAATAGGGATCGCAAACATTCATGAATAACATTATCAAGATCTTCACTTGTGTGCACGACAACAAGGTTAAAATGTTGATTATTTAAAACAGATGCAAGGATTTTTCTGGCAGTATCTCCGCCTGTTCCGGCCTCCGGACCTTCAAGGTTATAATCAAGAATGAGTAAATCTGATTGATGAAGGTGATCGGCAAGTTCTTCAGGGGACTCGTTTCTGGTTTCTTCTTCCACATGATTAGTTGACACACCATCATGAATATCAATGATTAGTCCAGGCTTATGTTCTCGAAATTGTCTGATGAGGCGCGTGACTTCCTGTGCAGTTGCGGAGGAACGCCAGTTTTTCTTCGTCACTACATCTGTCTCTGAGCCGTCGCTAGATGCGCCTTGGACTTTTTCAGAGAAAATCTCTTCCCACGTAGGGTACTGGTCATCAACAATCAAAACAGATCGAAGCGGTAGAATAAAAGCCTCATTGACCAGATCATTAAATGTTGTTGCTTTAGTCAAAAGTGGCCCCCTTGAAATCAATGATGAAATTAGCACCGATGAGACGTCTGAACTTACGCTCCGTGGTATACTCTATTGAATGCCCGCCAGCCTGTAAATTTGTGCGACATAGGTAAAGTCCAATACCTCTGCCACCGCTCGATTTTCGGGTAAAGAACATCTTAAAAAGATGTTCTTGGTCAACGGGATTTATGCCTGGTCCATTGTCAGATACAATGATTCTCTCTTCCTCCACCGACATGAAAACCTCAGGTTCATCCGTGTGGGAATTAACCATCCAGTAAACGCTATTATTTACTAAATTTACGAAAACCGGATATATACGGGAGGGTTGTTCATAAAGAGCAAACCGTCGAAATTCTTCTGAAGCATGGATAGAGATCTTTCTATTGCGTATTACTGCACCAAAAAATTTATTCAGATAATCTTCAATCTCCCTACCTGTTATCAACCGTCTAGCCTTAGTACCTGATATTTTTAACGGAGAAAGGAATTCAAGTTGCTGGCTCAAAGCTTCAAACCCTTCGACAATGAGTTCTGTTCCCGCTATTTGTCCGGCTTGCTGGATCTGACGAATGCCTTCGTAAATCATCCGCTCATTACTTGCTAGTTCATGCCCCAGAATTTCTACTGTGATGCCAAGTTGAGCCACTTGGTTGAGCCTGTTTAGATCCTCTCGTAACGTCACATTTTCAGCGGTGCCTTGTCGCGCGATAAGTTCAATATTAATATTTTCGCTCATGATTTCTAGAGCATAAAGGTATGACTGAAAGGTATCTTCATTCTCATTATCAAGCCTTTGATAAATTGCTTTCATTTCGGCTAGCGCATAGTCTAGACCACAACGGCCAAGTCGGACATTCTCAACAAAGGGCATGGCATCCTGATGAAATGCTTTATTTCGTTCATCAAACAGAGACGCAACACGTTCGCTTTCTGTATTCTGGATCGTTTCAATGGCTTTACGCCAAGCTCTAAGTCGTGCCTGAAGGCGACTTGCGTGGCTGTTTAGTTGCTTTTGCGCTATTTCTTCGGGCTTAGCTGGTTTGATAAGCTCAATTGCGCTTGCTCGTTTCTCTTCTAAGCCCTTGATTTTTTCAATTATCTCAACATACATGCCTCTATATGCGCGATAGTCATCTTCAATAGCACCAAGTTTGGCTGGCGCTCCAGATAGGCGCAAATCGGCCATGTTTTCAGTGAGCCGATTGATTAATGACTGAGCATTAAGAAGATCTTGTTCATTTTCAATTTGTGTTTCAGAGAGGATATTTTCCGTTTCGGCATATATCTCATTTAACAAGGGCAAATTCTTCCGGAGGTTAGAACGGAAGCGGCTCGTATTTTTTGCGGATAATGCTTGTCGTTCTTTATCTGCTTTTTCCTTGTCATATTTTGCTTGTACATCCGGCAATACCTGACTTCGTAATTCCGATGCCTGACCAAAATACTGGTAGGCGGCTGTTCTCAGAATATGAATGACCAATGCACGCAGCGCTTTTGCGCTTCGGTTATCAATAAATCCTTCTCTACCTGCTTTATCTTTCAGGTTAGGATTTTGTTCGCGAGATATAGCGACACGGCCAAACATCCTACGAGCATTCCAGAATTCACGCCCTGCAGAGATACTACGGCGGGTTTCAATTTCAAAGAAATCATTATCAGTTCGCCCATACGGGAGGACCCTGAGACCATTACGGAATAGTAAAAAACCACCGTGTTCATCAGCTAGTTTTTCGAATCTGGCCCAATCAGTTTCGGATAATGTAGTGTTTCGCTGAGTCCTTTCGTAGGTCGCAACAGTCAAGCTGAATGGACCGACTAGCGTGGTGGGTCCAGATGGTAGTTTAAAATCTTTTGGGGGATAAATGATGTAGTCAGAACCCTGAAAAAGCCATTGACCAAATGCCTTAATTTGCCCTTTGAAAATGCCTTCAGCATCAATATTTCCTGAAAGCAAGTGTTCCGCTTCTTCCAGAACATCACGATTAATTGATCTACGCTCGTCTTCTACAATCAGTTTAGAGACAGCACCTGACCATAACCTGACTTCATAGGAAAATTCAGGTGCGAAAGCATTATATTCAATGGCGTCATTATCAACGTATGGATCCGTGAACGCAGAGAGAGTTGAAACGAGGGCTTCTCGAATTTTATTAACATTTCCATCTGGTTCAACTGAAGGTAATTGAGCTCGAAGATCATAATTAATATCAGATACAATCAACGCTGAACCATGGGAAGAGCTGCCTTCCCAGACAGACCATGGAGTCAGATGATGCTCTTCGAAGCGGGCATTGACTATAGTGCTGGCTATAACCGCTGATGGTTTAGGTGAGGAGGGACTATTTTCCTGAACCACGCGGTCGTAAGTCTCCCATGCAAGCTTAAGTCTTTGAGAACGGGGAGTATCTTCTTTGTCACCTTGGATGTTATCCAATAGACGATTGAACAATTGCGGAAGGATTACAAATAACTGATCTTTATTTTTAAATTCGGTGACTGGCACCTCTATATCCGAAAGTACCAAGTAAGGGTTTTCAAAAATTCGCCAGTCAATTAGAGCCGCAACGAAATCAGCATTTTTTCTTTTAGTTACAATGAGAAGTAACGGACCTAGGTTTGCTGATGACAGACGCCCGATGCCTTTCTGGCCTTGGCGAGTTCGCTTTGGCAAACCGTCACGATCTTCATCATCCTTCGTATTGTTCTCATACTTAGATGTGGTACCAACGACAAGCCAACGGTTTACAAACTCCTCAAAGTTCATTCCATGGCCATCATCGAATACGGCCGCAACAGGCTCTTGTTCATCAAAAAGATGAAGGCTTACGTTTCGTGCATAAGCATCATAAGCATTTTTCCAGAGTTCAGAAATAGCGGTAGGACAGTCGGCATGACCTGCTCCCCGTTGATTAGTACACCCCGATGTTAGTAATGTCTTCATAAGCCACATGAGGACATCCCCATGAAGAAGCGTTTTTCCGACGAACAGATCATCAGT
>NZ_JBMKHP010000023.1:0-47750 GCF_049238705.1 Enterobacter cloacae complex sp. IR5403
TATCAGACACCGTCTGAATTTGCAGCGGGCTGGAGAAAGGGTCATTCTGAGAATGAAGATTCCGACGTTACTAACTGAGTGTTGTATCTAATCGTGGGGGCAGGTCAGGGTGAGGCATTCATTACCGTTGCGGACGACATGACACAGTTGCAGGCCAGGATTGCTCGTCTTTCTAGCTCTTCAGGGCAAGCGACCGCCACTTTCCAGTCGCTTGCTGGAATTGCGTCCCAGACAGGGGCAAGTCTTCGTGATACCACGAAACTATGGGAAACAATGACGGCATCACTAAAAGATGCGGGAGCTACAAATGAACAGATTCTTTCGTTAACAAGAACTTTGCAGCAGATTGGCAAGATTGGCGGTTCTTCATCTGAAGAAATGGCTAACGCCTTGCGACAGTTTGGGCAGTCAATCGCATCAGGACAGGTAAGGGCTGAAGAGTTCAACTCCATTATCGAGCAAATGCCAGAACTTGGCCGGAGAATGGCAAAAGGTCTTGGTATTTCAATGGGTCAGCTTCGGCAATTAATGCTGGACGGAAAGCTTACCGCTCAGGATGCATTAAATTCCATAATGAGCCAAACCGATGCCGTAGCATCTGAATTTGAAAAGCTTCCTCGCTCCATGCAGCAAGCCACATCTTCATTAGAAATTACTTTCCAGTCGCTTGTGAAAAACATAAATGATGCGACAGGGGCCAGCAATACAATGGTTCGCGTTATTGATTCACTTAATAGCGCACTCCAACAATTGATGGGGCAGTCTGCTAGCGCTGCACAGCAAATATCAGATCTTACAAGCACAGCTGAAATGTTCTCTCGCCGAGCAAGAACGTGGTCATGGCTTGGAATTGATGGCTGGTCAGAGCAGAACGAGGTATTGGCAAGTGTAAGTGAGCAGGCTGCGACCTTAGTGGGCGATATGGATGCTGTGGCTAAGGCTTCCAAGTCGGCTGCAAACAATAAGCCTTTAAATGTTCCAGTTATAGGCAATTCTGGGGAAAGCAAGGCAACTACAGCGGCGTCAAAAAAAGCAGCAAAAGCCACAGATGATATAGCTAAGCAGATACAGCAACTGCAACAAACAGCCATAAATTCAGAAATGGCTATGCAGGGGTTAAACAGAGAGGTTTACATCAATGAGCAGGTTAGCCGGTTATCAGCAAGTGCTACACAAGCTCAGAAAGACGCAATGCAATCTGCCGCGGGCGCTGCATTTGATGCCCAACAAAAGCAGCAAGACCTGAACGCAGCAATCGCAGCAGATCCAACCAGAAATGAAAATAAGGCGTATCAGGATGCAGCAAATCAATTAGATCGCCAGTTACAAGGCAATCTGATATCTCAGGAGCAGTACAACTCGCAGTCTGAGCAGTTAGCTGTTCAGCATCAGCAGGCGCTTGCAAATATCGCTTCTCAGCAGGCTGTATCACCACAGCAGCAGGCGGCTGGCGATGTTGACCCTGTTCAACAGTTAGCCAATGAAAACGCGCAGAAGATTGCTTTAATTCGGCAGTATGAGCAGGCGAGAGTCATTTCAAGCCAGCAGGCAGACGCGCTCATTGCCGCTTCACAGACGCAATATGAGCAGCAACGACTTGCAGCAATAGAGCAGCAGTATCGTGCGCAGTCACAGCTCAACGATTTCCTGATGAGCACGATTGATGCCGTAGGCCAGAGAACCACTAACGCCATAACGGGACTGATAACAGGAACACAGTCTGCTTCAGATGCCGTTAGAAATCTTGCATCGACAATTCTCGACCAGGCGGTTGGTGCCTTGGTTCAGATGGGTGTGCAGGCAATCAAAAATATGGTTATCGGGCAAACGGCGGCGTCTGCATCAACCGCGCTGGCAGCCACGACCGGTGCGGCAATGGCTGCCGCTTATGCTCCCGCCGCTGCACTCGCAAGCCTGGCATCCTTCGGTGCTAACTCCGCTCCTGCAATGGCAGGGATTACCTCTACTGTTGGCCTTGCACAAGGTCTCGCTTTGGCTGGCGCACGTCGATATGGCGGCACCACCTCAGCAGGAAGCATGTACCGGGTTAACGAAAGCGGTGAGCCGGAAATGTTCCAGACAAGTGGCGGCAAGCAGTACATGATGCCTACGACGAGTGGAAAGGTAGTCCCTGCCGGAGATGTTGCAGGAGGTGGTACTGGTGCGCCTGTTCTCAATATCTACAACTATTCATCTGCATCAGTCGATGCTCAGGCCACGCAAAACAGTGACGGAAGCTGGACGCTTGAGGCATTTGTTGCCGACATGAATAACGGAGGCCCTGCAAGTCAGGCCATCACTGCCAACCACAACGTCAAGCGAACGCCGAGAGGTCAGAATTAATGGCAATTATTGATTACCCTGACTGGCTTCCTCTTGCTATCAAAGCTGGCAAGAATATGAAGTTTGACACTGGTTATCAGACTGATCAGCCAGCAGTAGGTCCAGCAATTTTCCAGAGTGTTACTGATGATTTAAAAGTTACATGGTCTCTTACATGGAGATTCACACCCGACCAGGACAGGGCTTTTCAGCAGTGGTTAAGAAGCCCAAAGTATCTTAATAAGGGAATTAACTGGTTCCGTATGAGAGTGAATCTTGGAGGCAGTGGCCTGCAAATGCAGGAGCTTCATTTCACTGAGGACGGATTGCCAGTGCAGACCAGTATAGATGGCGGAGCGATTACATGGACCGGTAATGTAATTGCAAATCATCTTTATAACGAAGACGACGAGTTTGACGACATCATTGTTGAGCTTCCTCCTCCATGGAATAGCTGGCTGGATATTGTAGTTACCGGATATCCGGATAACCGAGACCCCGAAAGCCTTCCGAGAGTTCCCTGATGCCATCATATCGTCAATATAAGCAACAACGTCCAATGCGTGGTCTTTACGACACGCTGACGTTCTATCACCCATCATTCGGGTACATTCTTCTTGTTGATAAGCAATTCTTCCCGAAGACGCTCGGCGGCCAGACATACACGCCCGCGCGCTTTGAAATAGAAGAGAGCCAGCAGAGCGGTACGCCTGTTATTGACGCAACTGTGAAGCTTGGTCGGCTTTCCTCGAACATCAAAGCACTTATGACTAAGTGGCGAGGCGCAAACAGGCTGACAGCCATTAAAGCCACTCGACAAATATTTGATAGTGGTGATGTGTCTGCACCTATTAAGTCATGGGAGCTGTACGTCAAGACTGTGGATATAGAAGCAGACGCCGCATCCGTAAGTCTCTCGGTAACTAACCCTCTGAACAACAACATTGGGCGGCTTTACGATCCTGAGGAGTACACCGGACTTCAATATCTATAAGGCGCCAGCATGACAAAGGACGAATTTATCAAACGGGTTATCGGTGTCCCGTGGTCGAACCGAGCCTGCACGTTTCAGAAGGTGGATTGTTGGGGATTGTGCGTTCTCTATTACCGTCATGTTCTTGGAATTGAACTGCATCAGACCGCTGACTACGAATCAGGTGCAGATTTCTTTACCTGCTATCAAGGTGATGTCGTTTTCTGGCGCAAGGTCGATAAACCGGTTGAAGGTGGTATTTTCGTCGGTTATCGCGGCTCACAGCCTGCTCATGTTGGCCTTGTACTGAATCGTCAGGTTCTACACTCGCGCGGTGAGAACGGCAGCGTAAGGATGGATTCTTTGCTCGTGATTAAGAGGGCATTTACCAAAGTGGAGTTCTTCGAATATGGCTCTGATTGAGTTAAGTCTGTTCCCTGGAACGCCAAAAGAACGATACAAGGTGCCAAATGGCACCTTTTTTTATGACTTCCTGATAGCTAACGACAGCAGGCTTCACAGTGATGTAGTTATCTTTCGGAACGGTGTAAGGCTTAATGACGATGACGAGCTTAACTTCGAGCTGAGCGAGTTAGATACGGTTCAGATATTTGACCAACCGAAAGGCGTTGTCGGCGACATACTGAGCCCAATCTTCAAAGCCGTAGGGCAGGTGTTCTCATTCCTTGCTCCAAAGCCATCTGTAACAAATACAGGCGGCAGTACCATTGATTCACCAAATAACTCACTAACTGCACAAACGAACACGGCTCGCGTCTATAAAGCCAAGCCAGACATTTACGGGCAAGTCAGATCGTTTCCAGACCTAATTCAGGAATCAGTATTTGAGTATATCTCGCAGACAGTTAAGGATGGCGGGCTCAAGTACGTAACAGAGTGGATGTGCGTAGGAATTGGCGAGTATGACTATGAATCTGTGCGCTATTCAGAATCAAGTTTAGGTAGCATGGCTGGGGCTGAATACCAGTTCTATAAGCCAGGCGAGGTGATACCACAGATAGTGGAAGGTTACAGTTTCGATGATGTTGATGGGCAAGAAGTTCCCGGGCAGAACGAAGCTGATGACTTCCCTATTGAAACAGCAACAGCATCGACTGTTGTTAGTGGTTCATACTCTGGAGGTCAGATAGCCATGAAAATCGTCAAGCAGGACGAATTTGATTACTTCATGGACCTCGTTCTTCCACATGCAGTGACGTTTACTATCAACGTTACTTACAACACGACATCCGGTTCGGTAACCAAGGATGCGACATTCTCTGGGACGTTGATTTCAGCAGTTGAGACGAATGACGGTGCAGTTACCAATCCGGTCATCTGGTACACCTTCACCATGGATGACCTGCTTGGTCCGGCTGACATCCCTTCTAACGCCACAATCAACACCACCAAATTCATTCTGAATGACAATGAAGCATTGGTTGTCGGACCGTTCTTTTCTCCTGTCGAATCTTCGCAGTTGTGGGTTCACACGCAGTCGAGCCTTGGCGGGAATACTGAGACTAACTGGAAGTTGGTACTTTGGAAAATCGATGACGAATATAACCAGATACCTGGCACTGAACAGACGCTTACTTACCGACAGACAACGCCTCACGACTCTACAAGCCAGGTCTTCTACCGGACGGACAAAATCTCCCCAACAGGCGGTTTCGGGAAGTACGCATTAAGTTTCCAGCGTACTGACAACTCCTCAGATGCTTCCATCCTGAAGGTGGAAGAGATTCACAGCATCAACATCCGTACGAATGTAGTACATCCAACAGACACCTTAGTGCGAGTCAAGGTCAGGGCAACTGAGAACGCCTTGGGTAGCCGTGAGCGTAAATATAACGCGCTGGTCACCCGCAAGGTTATCAGTTACGACCTTGATACTCAGGCGGTGGACTACACGCTTAGAGCATCTCGCTCATTCGCTGATGCTGTGGCGCATACATGGCTGATTATGGGTGAGCAGCCGGTAAGCAGCATTGACCTCTATGGCCTGTATTCTATCGCTGAAAGCCTGCCTGATGAGCGTCTTGGATACTTCGACTACACGTTTGACGATGAGAATGACTCTCTAGGAGATCGCGTCCAGGCTATCTGCAATGCTGCCAGCGTTGTCGCCTATTGGGATGACGGGGTGCTCACGTTCACTCGAGACCAAAAGGTTGATTACCCGGCTGCCGTATTCAATCGGGCCAATATGAAGACGGACGAGTACAAAATCACGTACGAGGCCACGCTTCCAGGCGGTTATGACGGTGTGCAGGTTTCCTATGTTCATCCCACAACGAACAACAAGACGTATGTCAACTACCGCGTCCTGAATGGTTCCATCGTAGAACAGGAAGGGGAAAACCCGAACAAGCTTGATATCGTCGGCTTCCGTAATGAGTATCAAGCACGGGAGCGCGCGCTGCGGGAAACCAAGCGTCTGATTTACTCGCGCGTGAAGATGAATGCCAAAGTGTTTGAGGACGGCATTATTCAGGTCGGTAGCGTCATCCAGATGCCAGACATTTACGACACCAACCAGCAACAGGGATACCTGAAGGGGCGAACTGGCAATTCTTTCGATACCAGCGAGCCGATTGCTTTCTCAGGAGAGATGTTTGTGTTGGTGACCGATAGTTTGGGTAATCCTACTTACCGTTACCCTGCATCGCCTCGACCTGATACCAGTTATGGATTTATCGCTTCCATTCCAGATATCGAATTAAATTTCTGGGATGGGGATGAAGTGCAACTCCCTTCGCGCTACCTCATTGCGACAGTGGAGGAACTGGACAGTCAACTATGGACTGTCAACAGCATCAAACCGAACACAGATAACACGGTATCTCTTACCGTCGCGGAATACAGCGACGCCATCTACCAATAAGAACCGTCCCCGACCAACCAGACCTGGCCAGCGCGCCGGGTTTTTTTATGGAATGAATATGGCTACGCAACCTACCAATTTTCCAGTCCCAAGCGAATCACCACGCGATTTGAAGTTTAACGCAGGGAAAATCGACCAGTTCGTCACTTCTGATGAAAAAACATATCTGGATCGTTTCGGTGGAGCCCATTACACAATCAGTGGGCTTACGAAGCTTGTTCAGGATGCGATTGCTGCTTACGGCTGGATCCCTGTAGAGTCATTTCAGGATGGAGCAACTCTGACTCAGTCTAACCAGATCCTGAAAGATAACGATTCTGGTGAGTATTATCGCTGGGATGGGGCTTATCCTAAAGTTGTCCCTGCTGGTTCTACACCGGAAACAACCGGTGGCTTTGGCATAAATGCCTGGCTTAGCGTCGGGGATTCTGTGTTACGCAGCCAGTTAGCATCGGCGAATGGCTATACGTTAGTACCAAGCGTTAACGTCATAAATTCTGTCGTGCCTGTTGAGAGTTTCAGGGCTTCAGGATTAACAGATCAGCAAATTGTGCAGCAAGCTAACGATTACGCCGCATCACTTGGACGCGCGCTGCTTTTTCAGTCTGGCGTTACGTATGAGGTTGTTACGCTAAATTGCACATGCGAATGGCGTGGGCCAGGTATCATTAAGCGTAAGGCTGGTGCATCATCGACGTTGATTAACATGGCATCCGGTGCGCGTATTACAGGCAAGATGACCATCGACGGCAACAGCGCAAACTGCACTGGCTCAGCATCAAACGTCGTTATGAATGGAGTTAGTGATTGCCTGCTTAACGACTTTTCTTCGATTAATGCCTGCGGACATAACATTGAGATAAATAACTCTGTTTACAGTGATAACAGGCTGCCAAACAAAGTTAAAAATGGTGTGGTAAATGGTGCTGAAACTGGGCATGCAATCAGCCTATATAATGCCGCCAATGAAGTTCTTGAAGAGCTTGAGTTGATTAACTGTGGTGACGGGATAAACGCATCTGGTTCAACGCGATCTATCAGACCACTGGAAATAAGCAAAGTAAATTCACGGAAGAATAGGGGGAATGGCTTTGCCTTAAACTTCATTTCCACCGCAGATACTCCTGTGTATGACATGGCTAAACTTGATCATTGCTTTGCAAGGGAAAATGGGCTTAACGGATTTGCGATACAGAGTCATTACACTAGCCTGACAAACTGTCATGCTTACAAAAACGGAACCACGAAGGACCATCAAGGATTTCTTTTTAATGCAGATTGTATTACTTTTGCCAGCATAATCGCATTCCAGAACAAAGGTGTTGGTGCTGATTTTGGTGATTGCCGTAAATGTACAGGCTCTGGAATATTATCTGAGTCTAATGAATGGCATGGACTTGAAATTAACTCATGCGAAGATATGGCTTTCGCGGGAGTTATCCTTAATGATAACTTTAAAGGTCAAGTTGATGGCGCATTACAGGCTGCTCTGATTATTCACAAAGGTAATGGTGGCTATCCATTCCCTGGTGACAGCAAAAATATCTCGCTGAGCGCGGTAACAATAGGTAGTGGCGAGGGTCAGCGTTATGCAGTTTATGTTGATGCTGATTCTTATAACGTAACTATTGATGGCGCGGTATGTAAAACAGCCGCATTGCTTGAGGATATCTTTACCGCCTCTTCTGATGTCAGGGTTAGAGGTCAGGTTACCAGGTGGGACCCAATGGGTGCGGCAAGGGCTACCATTTCTTCAGGGGTGGTTGGTATACCGAGCGTGGCAGATACGGTACAGGTTAACGGGACAGGGAGTGTGATCACGATTAATATCCAGAATGGAGGGGCTTACATTAAGGATAGGTATGTCAGGATCCTTTCTGTTAATGGCATGACGCTTGAAAACTCGGGCGGTTCAGGTGGCAACCTTTTCCTGGGGGAATCAATAGTTCTAGCTGCCGGTGATTCAGTACGACTATGGTCTGACGGATCAGGTGGCTGGAAAAAAGCGTAAAATAAGGGGCAGTCGCCCCCTTATTTATTTAATTATTTTGCATCCGTAGTATTCAGAAACAAGTGGTAAATTATAGTAGTACCATTCATCCCTGTTATTTACGTAACGGTAATCATCAAATCCTTTCACTAAACCTACCTTTATTCCACTGGCACATTCGCGGCTCTTAAGCCTTTCTTCAATAAAAGACTCACGCGAGTGCATTGGTTCATAAAACTCTCGTGTTTGATGATATAGTTCCTTGCTTACATAAAGTGCCATGAAGCCTACTGCTAAAATAGCAAAGTTAAATCTCCAGTCGGCATCAAGTAATGCTTTTACAGCGGCAACCACAAAGGCGATCATGACGCACCAGGCGAACATAAAAGATCTGGCCTCTGTATATGGCGAGGCAACCATAGACCCTACGACTAAAACAGAAGAAATTAGTAACAGATCATGCTCTTTTAAGACAAGTTTTTTATGGTAGAGGTAAGCAAGAGCCAGTATTGCTGCAATGAACACAATAGTAGATGTCTGAGCAAATACAGACACGACATCGATCGCCCGCGCTTGAATGCCATCAAAAAATGGAATGTCTTTGTGGTACCACTCATGGTATTTAATTCTTCTGAATGTTGTCGATGGCGCAGTAACGAGCAATACCCACCCCGCCAGCACAGACACAGGAACAAGTGCCAGTCGCGTTTTAAGCTGCTTGTTCATGAACAGTATCGCAAACAAGAAAAAGATGGTTGCTACTGGCACATTTTCGAATGAGAGACCGGAAAGAAATCCAACGAAGCAATACAATGCCACTTGAACTTTGCTATCTTTCAGCATGGCACGCCTGGAATTCGTCATGAACTTACGAATTACAGCAAGCGTCAGGAGCATGGGTACTGTATAACCAGTTATAACAGTCCGCCATGTAAACAACTCAAATCCCGGCCACAGCAGGAAAACAAAGATAACGCCAATCACTAAAGAGGATGATTTATTTTCATCATCGAACAATAAAGTCGAAATCACATAGCAGAGCATAGCTATTGAAATCACTGCTACCAGAAGGAAAGTATAATCAGGTAGACTGAGTGTGATAATTGATAGCTGCTCACCAAGTCTCGCATTCCATGAATCTATCTGATGAGCTGACCTTTCCAGAGCCCATGACAAGCGTTCCGAAATCCTCTCAGTGGTAAACCGTTTTGTGAGCCCATAATCCTCCCCGTTTAGTGGTGAGTACATAAATGTAAGAATATAGATACATGCAATAGTAATGGCCTGTATAGAAATCACAGACCTCACAATGGCTTTCATTTGTCATTGCCCTTCTTTAAAACATAACGCGGTCTGTTTTTGACTTCAGTGTATATCCTGCCTACATACTCCCCAAGCACGCCAATCCCAATCAACTGTATGCCGCCAAGGAACAGAACAGAAACAAGCAATGACGGATAGCCACGAACTGGGTTACCAAAGGCAAGCGTGTTGATAATCATCCATGCACCGTACAGGAAAGCCATTCCTGCTACTGCGAGGCCAATATAGGTCCACATGCGAAGAGGAAAGGTGGAGAAGCTCGTGATACCCTCAAGGGCCAGGTTCCATAGCTTCCAGCCATTAAATTTTGTATTACCGGCAACGCGTTCTGCACGGGCATACTCAACGACATCAGCCCTTCCGCCTACCCAACTCAATACACCCTTCATAAAGAGATTACGCTCTGGCATGAGCTTAATATTCTCTACCACTTCGCGAGACATCAGGCGGAAATCGCCAACGTTTTCCTCAATTTGCGGACTGCTGATTTTGTTATGCAGCTTATAGAACCATTCAGCCGTCTTACGCTTAAGCCTGCCATCAGTGGAACGGTCTGTGCGCTTAGCCAGAACCATGTCGGCACCGGCCTGCCATTTATTGATAAGATGAGGTATTACCTCGATAGGGTCTTGCAGGTCTACGTCAATTGGGATAATCGCATCACCGGTAGCATGGTCAAGCCCGGCGAATAGCGCAGGCTCTTTGCCGAAATTGCGAGTGAAGGATAGTGGCTTAACGAGCGGGTCTGAAATAGCAATTGAATTTATGATCGCCTCGGTCGCATCATTACTTCCGTCGTTGATGAATACTATTTCTACTTCGTATGGCTGAAGGTCTTCAAACTCTCTGACGGTTTTGTAAAAAATTGGTATCGCTTCCTCTTCATTGAAGACGGGAACAACCAGAGAAATCTTCATTTTTCTTCCCTAAATACAATGTGTTTCGAATAAAAGAAACCGCACACCAGGCTTATCAGCGAGAACTCAACAAGAGTAATGATCGGTGCGATCTGATAATAGTCAGATAATTTCCCTACCAGGATGCTCATGATCCCCATGAAAGTGACAAACAGAAAATACCCCTTCACCTTTGGCTTTGATTTGAAAGTAAACGCCGCATTTGCGAAGAATGAGAATGTCACAGCGGTAGCGAAAGCAAGAAAGTTCGCTGCCGCCTGATTAACAGAGAACATGTAGACGCCAACAGCGAAGACGAACCAGTGAATGGCGGTGTTCAACACGCCTACTGTCAAATATTTTGAGAATAGCTTAAGCATATGAGTAGTTTGGTTGTTTTAGAATTTAGCGGAGTTTACCACCTAAGACCAATCTGATCAGCACTTGATCAATTTCAATTGCCGGAGTACTGTATGTATATACAGTAACTGTCGGAGGTGAGCTATGGGATTCCCTAGTCCAGCTGCTGATTATGTTGAAGCGCGCCTGTCGCTTGATGAGGCGCTTATCCAGAAGCCAGCTGCTACGTACTACATGCGGGCCGGTGAGACTATCTACCGCTGCGGCATCATGAAGGATGCGCTGTTGGTCATCGACTCTTCACTTAACCCGTGTGACGGCTCGCTGCTTATCTGTGACTGCAACGGTGAGTTTAAAGTAAAGAGGTACCGCACATACCCTCAGCCGCATCTTGAGAACGTAGCGAACGGGAGAAAGGAGAGGCTACCTGGCAACGACGAGGGCATCAGCGGAGCGCTACCAATATTCGGGGTAATCACGTACATCATCAACGATGCGCGTTCTGGTGAGTTTGATGACTGCCCGGTGATGTGAGGTTTTGTGTTAAGCTGACCGCATATCCCATCTCGCTATGTTGCAAACATGTAACAAGTCGGCATTCTTTCCATGTGATGAATTGAGTTGCTTTTATAAAACCGGACAACATACCGGACATAAAACGAAGCAACATCATAACGTAATCAGTAAAAACATGGAGTTAACTACAGAATGCGTCTCTTACTCGCGGAAGATAATCGTGAGCTGGCTCACTGGCTGGAAAAAGCGCTGGTACAAAACGGATTTGCCGTGGATTGCGTCAACGATGGGCGGGCGGCCGATCACCTTTTGCAGGGGGAAAACTATGCCGTCGCGATCCTTGATATCGGTATGCCCGGCTTCGACGGGCTGGAGGTGGTGCATCGGCTGAGAAAGCGCGGACAGACGCTGCCGGTGCTGTTTCTTACCGCCCGCAGCAACGTGGCTGACAGGGTGAAGGGGCTGAATGCCGGGGCGGATGACTACCTGCCGAAACCGTTCGAGCTGGAGGAACTTGATGCCCGTCTGCGCGCGCTGCTGCGCCGCAGCGAAGGACGAACCCAGGAGCGCCAGCGGCTGGGAGAGCTGGAGTACGATGATGAAGGCTTTTTTCTGCTGCGCGATGAACCCCTCTCCCTTACGCCGCGGGAACTCTCTTTGCTGAAGGTGCTGATGCACCGCCGGACCCGTCCCGTCTCCCGGCAACAGCTTTTCGACCAGGTGTTCAGCCTGAACGACGACGTCAGCCCCGAGAGCATCGATCTCTACATTCACCGCCTGCGTAAGAAGCTGACCGGCAGCGGCGTGCGGATCACCACCCTCCGGGGGCTGGGCTACGTGCTGGAGTGCGGCGATGAGGTGGGTTAAGCCGCAGTCGCTTTACCTGCAACTTTTGCTTTTTCTGGGTTTGCCGCTGCTACTGTTATGGGGGCTGTCAGCCTTTAACAGCTACGTTAGCGCGCTACAGGCGGCGACGCAGGCCTATGACCGCACGCTGTTATCCTCGGCGCGCACGGTGTCAGAGCGGCTGGTGGTGCACAACGGCAAGCTCCAGGTGAACGTGCCCTGGGTCGTGCTCGACAGCTTCGAGCTGAACATGAACGATCGCCTCTATTACAAGGTCGTGGACCCTGACGGGCGGACGATCTCCGGCTATGACGATCTGCCGAATATGCCTCCCTCCACGTCGCGCACCTCCCACTATCCGGCGCTGGCGTGGTTTTATCATACCGAGTATCGCGGGCAGGCGATCCGCGTGGCGAAGCTGCTCCAGCCGGTTAACGAGGACAGTGTGTTCGGCATGGCGGAAATCTATGTCGCCGAAACGTTGCAGTCGCGGCGCTATCTGGCCACTCAGCTGCTGTTTTCCTCGCTCGTGTCGCAGGGGCTGCTGGTGCTGCTGACGCTGGTCCTGACCGCCTGGCTGCTGCGTCGCGTGCTGCGCCCGATGCGGCAGCTCTCTTCGCTGATGGTGCGCCGTGAGCCCGGGCTGCTGGCCCCGCTGCCGGAGCTGCTGCCCTGGTCGGAAACGCGGCTGCTGATTGTGGCATTTAACCGCTATATCGACAGGTTGCGCGGCGTACTTTCGCGGCAGGCGCGCTTTAATGCCGACGCCTCACACCAGCTCAAAACGCCGCTGGCGGTGCTTAAAACCCAGGTATCGGTTGCCCTGACGCGTAACGATCCGGCGCTGTGGCAGGAGAGCTTACGGGCGATGAACGTCACGCTGGATAACACCATCGTGCTGACGGAAAGGCTGTTGCAGCTTTCGGCGGTGAAGCGAAAAGAGCAGGGGGAGCGACAGTTTGCCCCTGTCGATCTGGTGCAGGTGGTGCAAAACTGCTGCTTTTCCCGGCTGGCGCAGGCGCGCAGCAAGGGTATCGATCTCGGTTATGACGGCGTACAGCAGCCGGTAATGATTGAGGGGGATGACGTGCTGCTGGGCGAACTTTGCGCCAACCTGCTGGAGAACGCGATCAAATACACGCCGGAGCAGGGCGTCGTGACGGTGTACCTGCGCACGGCTAACGATGCCGTTGAGCTGAGCGTGGAGGACAGCGGACCGGGCATCGCTGAAGACCAGATCTCCCAGGCCATGCTGCCGTTTCATCGGCTGGATAACGTGGGCGATGCCGCCGGGTCCGGCATTGGCCTGGCGCTGGCCAACGATATTGCCCGCCTGCACCGCAGCCATCTTCAGCTGATGCCCAGTGAAAATCTGGGTGGGCTGAGCGTGAAAATGCGCTTTCTGATGCTGGTATAAATGCCGATATTATCAAATCGTTACAAACTAATTGCCCGCCGCACGCGGAGTCCATTGATCACACAGGCAGTCAGGTTAAAATCTCGCGGTTTTTGGACATCTCTGAATAAATTGTGCGGGATCACGACAATGAAAAAAGTGGCATTAATGGGCTTAAGCGGCCTGATGTTTGTTTCAGCAGCGGCAAACGCAATCTCCTTCAACGGCTCGGCGGGACAAGATTATACCCATCTGGGCTTTGGTCTTGGCACGGATAGCGCAGGCCTGGCAATGACCGGCGGCTGGACGCATAACGACGACGATGGTGATGCGGCAAGTCTGGGTCTCGGCTTCAACGTGCCGTTGGGTCCCTTCCTGGCGACCGTCGGCGGTAAAGGCATTTACACCAACCCGAACGACGGCGACGAAGGCTATGCGGCGGCAGTGGGCGGCGGCTTGCAGTGGAAAATTGGCGACAGCTTTGGCCTGTTCGGTGAGTACTACTACTCTCCGGATTCCCTTTCCAGCGGTATCGACAGCTATCAGGAAGCTAACGCTGGCGCGCGCTGGACCATCATGCGTCCGATCACCATCGAAGCGGGTTATCGCTATCTGAACCTGGCCGGTAAAGACGGCAACCGCGACAACGCCCTGGCAGACGGCCCGTACGTTGGCGTTAGCGCCGGTTTCTAATCCTCTCGGCGCGGCGTTCAGTCGCGCCAGTTTCTCTCTTCCCCCGGTCTTCGATTGCGCTATAGTGTTTTGACCATTGAAATGGGAGAACACAATGATAAACGTGGAAATGTTATCCACTGGCGACGAAGTGCTGCATGGGCAAATCATTGATACCAATGCCGCCTGGCTCGCCGATCTCTTCTTTGAGCAAGGATTACCGTTAACGCGCCGCAACACCGTAGGTGACAATCTTGAG
Organism: Enterobacter cloacae complex sp. IR5403; assembly: GCF_049238705.1. Taxonomy (NCBI): domain Bacteria; kingdom Pseudomonadati; phylum Pseudomonadota; class Gammaproteobacteria; order Enterobacterales; family Enterobacteriaceae; genus Enterobacter; species Enterobacter cloacae complex sp. IR5403. Next base: position 14,441 of record NZ_JBMKHP010000023.1, read on the forward strand.
TCACTGGTCAACGTTCTTCGCGAGCGCAGCGAACGCTGCGACGTGCTGATTGTGAACGGCGGGCTGGGACCCACCAGCGACGATCTCAGCGCGCTGGCCGCTGCCACGGCCAAAGGCGAAGGCCTGGTCCTGCACGAGGCGTGGCTGGCGCAGATGGAGCGCTTTTTCTCCGGGCGTGGCCGCGTGATGGCCCCCAGCAACCGCAAGCAGGCTGAAATTCCCGCCAGCGCGGAACTGATTGATAACCCGGTCGGCACCGCCTGCGGGTTTGCCGTTCAGCTGAACCGCTGCCTGATGTTCTTCACCCCGGGCGTGCCGTCGGAATTTAAAGTGATGGTCGAGCAGCAGATCCTGCCGCGCCTGCGCGCGCGCTTTACGCTGCCTGAACCGCCGCTGTGCCTGCGTCTGACCACCTTTGGTCGCTCGGAAAGCGATCTTGCCCAGAGCCTCGATCACCTGCAACTGCCTCCCGGGGTGTCGATGGGCTATCGCTCCTCCATGCCGATTATTGAACTGAAGCTGACCGGACCGGCGTCAGAGAAATCCGCCATGCTGGCACTGTGGCCGGAAGTGCGGCGCGTCGCCGGGGAAAGCCTGATTTTCGAAGGAACGGAAGGGCTGCCGGCGCAGATCGCAGCGCATTTGCAGTCCCGCCAGCTGAGCGTGACGTTAAGCGAGCAGTTTACCGGTGGGCTTCTGGCGCTTCAGCTTACCCGGGCGGGTGCGCCGCTGCTGGCCAGTGAAGTGGTGCCGTTCCAGCAGGAGACGCTGGCGCAGACCGCGCGCTGGGCATCCGAGCGCAGAGTGAAGCATTTCGCCGGGCTGGCGCTGTTTGTGGGCGGGCTGGATGAGGAGCACCTCAACTTCGCCCTGGCAACGCCGGAAGGGACGCACGCCCTGCGGGTCAGGATGAGCATTACCCGCCACAGCCTGGCCGTGCGTCAGGAGGTGTGCGCGATGATGGCGCTGAACATGCTGCGCCGCTGGCTGAACGGGAAAGAGGTCGCCAGCGAGCACGGCTGGATCAACGTCGTGGAATCGCTGTTCGTAGAGTGAGAGTGTGCCGGGGCAGAGTCCCCGGCAACGGTTACGCCAGCGCTTTTGCCAGCAAGGTAATGGGATGTTCACAGCGTTTGCTGGTGGACATCTCGATCTGCCACTTGCAGGTTTCGCAGTCCGTCACCACGATATCTGCGCCGCTCTCTTCAATCTGCCGGAACAGCGGCGCGCCAATGGCCTGTGAGGTTGGGTAGTTTTCACGCTTGAAGCCGTAGGTGCCAGCGATGCCGCAGCAGCGTGAGTCCAGCACCGTCAGCTCCAGCCCCGGGATCAGCCGCAGCAGCTCAAGCGTATAGATCGACCAGCCCATCTTCTCCATATGACATGGCGTGTGATACACCACTTTCAGCGGCAATTTGCCCAGCGGTAACGTCTGACCGCTGTCCAGTTTGCGCCAGAGAAAACGGGTCGCCAGCTCAATGTGCTCGCGCAGGCCGGTGTTATCCACATCCAGCAGATGCGGATATTCATCGCGCAGCGTGAAGGTACAGGTTGACGACGTCGCCAGTACCGGTATCCCTTTGTCGACGATCGCCTCACGTAAAGCGGTGACGTTGCGGCTCGCCTGCTTGCGCGCTTTGTCGATGAAGCCGTTGGCAATCAGCGGAACGCCGCAGCACTTTTCTTTGCTCAGCAGCTGAACGCCCGTTCCCATGGCGTTCAGCACTTTCAGCAGGTCTTTTCCCAGCTGCGGATGGTTGTAGTTCACGTAGCAGCCGTGGAAGAAGGCGACCTGCTCAGAGAACTGCGCCTGTTCTGCCGCCACGGATTTATACCAGCGGCGGAAGGTGCCGTGAGAATATTTCGGCAGGCTGCGGTGATGGTCGATTTTGAGCGTCGCATCCAGCAGCCTGCGCACCGGTTTCAGGGCGGTGGCGGCATTAACGACCGGCGCGAAAGGCGTCGAGAGGCTGCCCATCAGATCGGTGTGGCTCAGTATCGCGTCACGCAGCGTCGGTTTTTGCGTACTGTAGCGGGCGCGGGCGCGCTGGATGATATCGCCTATTCTTACGTCCGACGGGCAGGCAACTTCGCAGCGTTTACAGTTGATACAGTATTTCAGCGCCTCGTCGTAGAGCGCGCCATCCTTCAGGCGCAGACGCTCCCCGTCGGGACCGGCCTGTTTCGGGCCGGGATAGCGCGGATCCACGCCGCTGACCGGGCAAACCGTGGTGCAGACCGTGCATTTGATACAGCTTTCAAATCGGGTGTCGTTCATTGTGCTCCCTCCCTGCGCTGGATAATCTGCTCCGCGACATACAGCGCGGTGACGGCGCAGACGCCGCCACCGCAGCCCTGCGCCACGGGATCGTACCCGCCCAGAACCGAGCCGATGGCGTAAAGATTGTCAACCGGTTCCCCGCCCAGCCGCGGGCGCAGCTGGCTGTCGACGATCACGCCGAACTGCTGCCAGGGCTGCGGGGTGAAGAAATCGCTTTGATACCAGTCCGCGCGGGAAGTGCTTTGCCGGACGTCCAGGCCGAGGATCGCCTCACGCACGCCATCCCGGCTGCTCAGCAGACCATTACTGAAGAAACTGCCGCTTGCCAGCACCGTAAAGCGTGCGCGAAGCGGGATGTCGCCGTGGTTGCGGGTCCAGATTTCGCTTACCGCGCCCTCAGCCAGGGTGATTTTTTTCACCTCGTCGCCTGCCATCCAGACGCCACCCTGGGCAACAAACTGACGCTGAAGCTGGGTGTGCAGACGAATGCCGGGCACGGAAGGGGGGAGCGTCGGCAGTAAACCGAGCGTACAGGGCAGGCGCGCCGAGAGCCAGCGCCAGAGCCGGTTGTCCGTTAAGCCAAAACAGGCGGGCATAAACAGGGCGTCGCAGGTCTCGCCGAGCGGTTGAAGCGCCGCGTACAGCTGCGGCCAGTAACTTTCATTATCCAGCAGGCGGGCAATGTTCACCGCACGAAACTCGCTGGGGTTTTCGCGCAGCACGTCGAGTTCGGGGAGATCAATCTCCGCCGTATCCACCTGAACACCCTGCTGTCTGAGAGACGCGGCGGCCAGATGCGGCTGGAAATCGAGGAAACCGCTGATCCCCACCACCCGCACGCGCTCGGCAGCGATGGGGGCGACAGGCACTTCTTCCGGGCTAAGCCAGGCGGCGCGCAGGGTGCCGAGCGGCGTGACGCGCTGATGATTTTGCTCGGCGTCACCCTGCATGCGTGCGTCGCAGACGGTGAGCAGGTGTTCTGTTTCGCAGGCAAAGCGGGCCATATTCTCTGCGCCCGTCAGGCGGTAGGGATGTTCAGGCGGCAGATCGGCGAACGATAGTGCGCCCAGTAAATCCAGCGAGCCGGAGGAGAAGTGCAGGGCACTCTGACCGCGAGTGACAATGGCGCAGCGCAGACCCCGCTGCGTCAGTTTGAGGCCGCACAGCAGGCCCGCCAGCCCGCCGCCGACAATCACGGTATCAAATTTCATGGTTGTGCTCCTTCTCCAGACCGCAAAGCCCCTGATAGACCCAGCGGGTAAACTCGCTTTCGCGCAGGGCATCGCCCCAGGCGACGGGCTGAATGCCCTTCCAGCGCTCGTTTAAAAAATCGCTGAGCTGGGCAAGCGACTGGGTTGAGGTGGTGGCGTGAAAACGTTGCAGCAGCCCGGCGGCACGGCAGGCGCACAGTTCCCCCTGACAGGTGCCCATCCCGACGCGCGTGCGGCGGCGTAAATCGAGCAGGTTGTTCACCGTCAGGTTTTCCACGGCATACTGCACCTCGCCTGCGGTCACGGCTTCGCATTCGCACACCAGGCTGCGGCTGAGTCGCCCTTCACCGAGCCAGGTTGGGGTGCGGTCGCCGTGGCGGTAAATCGCTGAACCGCGAAGCGGGGCAGGGAGTGAAATGATTTTGTGCAGCGTTTTTTCTGTCGATTGCTGCGAGCCGGGCAGAGCCTGTTCCGCCGTCACGCACGGTGCGGTGTTGCCGAGCTTACGGCAGATGGCATCGGTGGCCCACTGGGCCATCAGCCGATAGGTCATCAGCTTGCCGCCGGTAATGGTGATAAACCCGTCCATGCCGTCGCGTTCGGCGTGATCGAGCAGCACGATGCCGCGGCTGACGTTACGCCCGCTCGGATCGTTATCGCTGGCGACGAGGGGACGCACGCCCGCGTAGGCACGCAGAATACGCGTCTGCGCCATCACCGGGGCCAGCTTTTCCCCTTCGCGCAGCAGGATATCCACCTCTTCAGCGGTGACGCGGTTGTAATCAATTTCGCTGTAGTCCACATGCATTGAGGTCGTGCCGATTAACGAAATGGTGTCCCCCGGCACGAGGATATCGGCGTCAGACGGTTTACGGCAGCGGTTGATGACATGGTTATTGATGCGGTGGTCGAGGATCAGCAGCGAGCCTTTCGCCGGGAACATGCGCACCGACAGGTCCGCGTATTCCGCGATGCGCTGGCCCCAGATCCCCGCCGCGTTGACCACGACGGCGGCATACAGCTCGCGGTGTTCGTTGTACTGCGCATCAAACATGCGCACTCCGCGCACGGTATTACCTTCACGAATAAGCCCGGTGACGTGATGCCCGGTCAGGATCTGGGCGCCATGTTCCCGCGCGTCGAGCATATTGGCGGCGGTCAGGCGGAAAGGATCAACGGTTCCGTCCGGTACTTTTACCGCGCCCAGTAACGCCGGGTTTACCGAGGGTTCAAGACGGCGCGCCTGCGCAGGATCGATCGCCTCGGCCTGAATGCCTGCCGCCGTGCAGGCGGTGATAAAGGTTTGCTGAAAGCCGAGGTCATCTTCTGGAAGGGTGATAAAAAGACCGTTGGTCGGTTCAACGCAGTGGCGGGCGATGCGCCTGAGGATCTGGTTTTCAGCGATACACTCGCGCGCTGACTCAGCGTCAGTGACCGCATAGCGGGCGCCGCTGTGCAACAGACCGTGATTACGTCCCGTCGCGCCGGTGGCGATATCGTGGCGTTCCAGAAGCGTGACGCTCAATCCCCGCAGGGCGCAGTCGCGTGCGATGCCGGCACCCGTCGCGCCACCGCCAATGATAATCACATCGCTGAAGCGTGGATCGTGAATTGTCATTGCCTTTCCTCTATGTTCGTTTTTTAGCATTTAGCCACATTGATCGTGTGGCTTGTTTGATTTCGAACATAAACGCGCGAAATTCGAAAGTGAAACGTGATTTCATGCGCTTTTTTGCGCATTCTGTCATATTTCTGTAACAATCTGTGCGTTGATTCACAGTAACATTCACCGTGATTTCTTAACATCGCCGCCTCTGTAGCCGGGCGCGAGATGCCCGGTCATTTTTTGAAAGGCCACGGAGGCTGTTATGCTCAGTATCTTTAAACCTGCGCCACATCGGGCGCGACTGCCAGAGGCAGAGATTGATCCTCTCTACCGCCGTCTGCGTTGGCAAATCTTCCTCGGGATCTTCTTCGGGTATGCGGCGTACTATCTGGTACGTAAAAACTTTGCGCTCGCCATGCCGTACCTGGTGGAACAGGGCTTCTCTCGCGGCGATCTGGGATTTGCGCTTTCAGGGATCTCCATCGCGTACGGTTTTTCGAAGTTCATTATGGGGTCGGTGTCGGATCGTTCGAATCCGCGCGTGTTCCTGCCCGCTGGTCTGATCCTCGCGGCAGCGGTGATGCTGTTCATGGGCTTTGTGCCGTGGGCGACCTCCAGCATTGCCATTATGTTCGTGCTGCTGTTCCTCTGCGGCTGGTTCCAGGGGATGGGATGGCCGCCATGCGGACGCACCATGGTTCACTGGTGGTCACAGAAAGAGCGTGGCGGCATTGTATCGGTCTGGAACTGCGCGCATAACGTCGGCGGCGGGCTTCCTCCGCTGCTGTTCCTGCTGGGGATGGCCTGGTTCAACGACTGGCACGCCGCGCTCTATATGCCAGCCTTTGGCGCCATTCTGGTGGCGATCATCGCCTTTGCCCTGATGCGCGACACCCCACAGTCCTGCGGCCTGCCGCCGATCGAAGAGTACAAAAACGACTACCCGGATGATTACAGCGAGAAGCACGAAGAAGAGCTGACGGCAAAGCAGATCTTCATGAAGTACGTGCTGCCAAACAAGCTGCTGTGGTACATCGCGGTGGCGAACGTATTTGTCTACCTGCTGCGCTACGGCATCCTCGACTGGTCGCCAACCTACCTGAAAGAGGTGAAGCACTTCGCGCTGGATAAATCCTCCTGGGCCTATTTCCTGTATGAATACGCGGGCATTCCCGGCACGCTGATCTGCGGCTGGATGTCGGACAAAGTGTTTAAGGGCAATCGTGGGGCGACGGGCGTGTTCTTTATGACGCTGGTCACCATCGCGACGGTCGTTTACTGGCTAAACCCGCCGGGTAATCCGGGTGTGGATATGGCCTGTATGATCGTCATCGGCTTCCTGATTTATGGTCCGGTTATGCTGATTGGCCTGCACGCGCTGGAGCTGGCGCCGAAGAAAGCGGCAGGCACGGCGGCAGGCTTTACCGGTCTGTTTGGCTACCTCGGCGGTTCAGTGGCGGCAAGCGCCATCGTCGGTTACACCGTCGACTTCTTCGGCTGGGACGGCGGCTTTATGGTGATGATTGGCGGCAGCGTGCTGGCTGTTCTGCTGCTGGTTGTTGTGATGATTGGTGAAAAACGTCACCACGCCGAAGTGCTGGCGCGTCGTCAATAAGGAGCATTGCGATGAAATTAACTCAGTTAGCGACAGGCCTGCTGCTGGCGGGTCTGATGACAGGCTCCGCGCTGGCGGCGGATAAAATCGTGATCGCCCACCGTGGCGCCAGCGGTTATCTGCCGGAGCATACGCTGCCAGCAAAAGCGATGGCCTATGCCCAGGGCGCGGATTCTCTGGAGCAGGATCTGGTGATGACGAAGGACGACCAGCTGGTCGTTCTGCATGACCACTATCTTGACCGCGTCACGGATGTGGCGGAGCGTTTCCCGGATCGCGCCCGTAAAGATGGCCGCTACTACGCCATCGACTTCACGCTGGCGGAGATCCGCTCGCTGAAGTTTACCGAGGGCTTCGAGATTGAAAACGGTAAGAAGGTACAGGTCTATCCGGGACGTTTCCCGATGGGCAAGTCTGACTTCCGTATTCACACCTTCGAAGAGGAGATCGAGTTTGTTCAGGGGCTGAACCACTCGACAGGAAAAAATATCGGTATCTACCCGGAAATCAAAGCGCCGTGGTTCCACCATCAGGAAGGGAAGGACATTGCCGCGAAGACGCTGGAGGTACTGAAAAAGTACGGCTACATCAGCAAGCAGGATAAGGTTTTCCTGCAATGTTTCGATGCCGCGGAACTGAAGCGCATTAAAACCGAGCTGGAGCCGAAGATGGGGATGGATCTCAATCTGGTGCAGCTGATTGCGTATACCGACTGGAATGAAACCCAGGAAAAACAGCCGGACGGGAAGTGGGTGAACTACAGCTACGACTGGATGTTTAAGCCGGGCGCGATGAAGCAGATTGCGCAGTACGCCGACGGCATCGGGCCGGATTACCACATGCTGGTGGCGGAAGGCTCAACGCCGGGTCACGTGAAGCTGACGGCGATGGTGAAAGAGGCGCATGCGAGCAAGATGCAGGTGCATCCGTATACCGTTCGTGCAGACCAGCTGCCGGAGTATGCGACGGACGTGAATCAGCTTTACGACGTGCTGTATAACCAGGCGGATGTGGACGGGTTGTTTACGGATTTCCCGGATAAAGCGGTCGAATTCATTCACCGGAAATAGGTTTGGTAGGTTGGGTAAGGCGAAGCCGCCACCCGACAATCAGGCTCTGCGGCCTGATGCCCTCACCCTAACCCTCTCCCACAGGGAGAGGGAACAAGGGCAATCACATCTCGATCTCGATATCGCCTTTTGCCCGGCAGCAGCAGGGCAAAATTTCCCCTTCGCTGATAAAGGCCAGCGGTTCGGTCAGCCAGTCTACCTGGCCTGCGACCAGACGGCAGCGGCAGGAGCCGCAGTAGCCTTCACGACACTGGTACTCTACTTCAACCTGATGCGCTTCAAGCGCCACCAGCAGAGAAGGGTGCTCTTCCTGGCACAGCACTTCTGTACCAGAAAGGCTCAGCGTTACGCGGCTCATCAGAGCTGGAAGTCGCTCAGGTCGTCGGTGTTGACTTCAGAATCAATCTGACCGACCAGATAAGAACTCACTTCCACTTCCTGCGGCGCAACCTGCACGTTATCGGACACCAGCCAGGTGTTGATCCACGGAATCGGGTTAGAGCGCGTCTGGAATGGCAGATCGAGACCCACAGCCTGCATGCGGATGTTAGTGATGTACTCCACGTACTGGCACAGAATGTCTTTGTTCAGGCCAATCATGGAGCCGTCGCGGAACAGGTAGTCTGCCCACTCTTTCTCCTGCTGGGCGGCCTGTACGAACAGGTCGTAGCACTCCTGTTTGCACTCTTCGGCAATCGCAGCCATCTCCGGGTCGTCCGCACCGCTGCGCAGCAGGTTCAGCATATGCTGGGTGCCGGTCAGGTGCAGGGCTTCGTCACGGGCGATCAGACGGATAATTTTGGCGTTACCTTCCATCAGCTTGCGCTCGGCAAAAGCGAAGGAGCAGGCGAAGCTTACGTAGAAGCGGATTGCTTCCAGCGCGTTGACGCTCATCAGGCACAGGTACAGCTGTTTTTTCAGGGTCCGCAGGTTTACGGTGACGGTTTTACCGTTCACGTTGTGCGTGCCTTCGCCCAGCAGATGCCAGTAGCTGGTCATCTCGATCAGCTCGTCGTAGTAGTGCGCAATGCCTTCGGCACGCTTCTGGATCTGTTCGTTGGTGACGATATCGTCAAACACCACCGCCGGATCGTTTACGATGTTGCGGATGATGTGGGTGTAAGAGCGGGAGTGGATCGTCTCGGAGAACGCCCAGGTTTCTACCCAGGTTTCCAGCTCAGGAATCGAGATCAGCGGCAGCAGCGCCACGTTCGGACTACGGCCCTGAATGGAGTCCAGCAGCGTCTGGTACTTCAGGTTGCTGAGGAAGATGTGCTTTTCGTGTTCCGGCAGTGCCTGGAAATCGATACGGTCGCGTGAAACGTCAACTTCTTCCGGACGCCAGAAGAAGGAGAGTTGCTTTTCAATCAGCTTTTCGAAGATGTCATATTTTTGCTGATCGTAGCGTGCCACGTTGACCGGCTGGCCGAAGAACATCGGCTCTTTGAGCTGGTCGTTTTTCGTCTGTGAAAAAGTGGTATATGCCATTGCGGTGAGTCCTGTTGAGATTTTATTGCCCGGCGGCACTGGGTTTGCCGGGCCTACAAAACCGTAGGCCGGGTAAGCGTAGCGCCACCCGGCGAAGTGCTTAGATCTTACATGCGCCGCTTTCGCAGCCATCGTCCTGAATTGACGGCGCCAGGTCGTCCTGAGCGTCTTCCGCTCCATCACGGGTGTTGTGATAGTACAGCGTTTTCACGCCAAATTTGTAAGCGGTGAGCAGGTCTTTCAGCAGTTGCTGCATCGGAACCTTGCCTGACGGGAAGCGCGTCGGGTCGTAGTTGGTATTGGCAGAAATCGACTGGTCGATAAACTTCTGCATGATACCCACCAGTTGCAGGTAGCCGTCGTTGTTTGGCATTTCCCACAGCAGCTCGTAGTTGTCACCCAGCGTTTCGTAATCCGGCACCACCTGACGCAGCACGCCGTCTTTCGACGCTTTGATGCTGACGTGGCCGCGCGGTGGCTCAATACCGTTGGTGGCGTTGGAGATCTGCGAAGAGGTCTCGGACGGCATCAGGGCAGAGAGCGTGGAGTTACGCAGGCCGTGCGTTTTAATGGACTCGCGCAGGCCTTCCCAGTCGAGGTGCAGCGGCTCGCTGACGATCGCATCCAGGTCTTTCTTGTAGGTGTCGATCGGCAGAATGCCTTTTGCGTAGGTGGTTTCGTTGAACCACGGGCACGCGCCTTGCTCTTTCGCCAGCTCGTTAGAGGCTTTCATCAGGTAATACTGGATCGCTTCGAACGTCTGGTGCGTCAGATTGTTGGCGCTGCCGTCGGAGTAACGCTTGCCGTTTTTCGCCAGCCAGTAGGCGAAGTTGATCACGCCGATACCTAGGGTACGACGACCCATCGCCCCGCGTTTAGCGGCCGGGATTGGGTAATCCTGGTAATCCAGCAGGGCGTCGAGCGCACGAACCGCCAGCACCGCCAGCTCTTCCAGCTCGTCCAGGCTCTTAATCGCACCCAGGTTGAACGCAGAGAGCGTACACAGCGCGATTTCGCCGTTTTCGTCGTTCACGTCTTCCAGCGGTTTGGTCGGCAGGGCGATCTCCAGGCACAGGTTGGACTGGCGCACTGGGGCAACCACCGGATCGAACGGGCTGTGGGTGTTGCAGTGGTCAACGTTCTGAATGTAGATACGGCCAGTAGAGGCACGTTCCTGCATCATCAGGGAGAACAGGTCTACCGCCTTCACGCGCTGCTTACGGATGCTGTCGTCTTTTTCATATTTGGTGTACAGACGCTCGAACTCATCCTGATCGGCGAAGAACGCGTCGTACAGACCCGGGACGTCGGATGGGCTGAACAGGGTGATGTCTTCCCCTTTCAGCAGACGGGTGTACATCAGCTTGTTGATCTGCACGCCGTAGTCCATGTGACGCACGCGGTTGCCTTCCACGCCGCGGTTGTTCTTCAGAACCAGCAGGCTTTCAACTTCCAGGTGCCACATTGGGTAGAACAGGGTCGCAGCGCCACCGCGCACGCCGCCCTGAGAGCAGGATTTTACAGCCGTCTGGAAGTGCTTGTAGAACGGAATACAGCCGGTGTGGAACGCTTCACCGCCGCGGATCGGGCTGCCCAGCGCACGGATACGGCCGGCGTTGATGCCGATACCGGCACGCTGGGAGACGTATTTCACGATGGCGCTGGAGGTCGCGTTGATGGAATCCAGGCTGTCACCACACTCGATCAGTACGCAGGAACTGAACTGACGGGTAGGGGTACGCACGCCAGACATGATTGGCGTAGGCAGAGAAATCTTGAACGTAGAGACCGCATCGTAGAAACGCTTCACGTAGTCCAGACGGGTTTCACGCGGATAATTAGAGAACAGGCAGGCGGCCACCAGAATATAGAGGAACTGGGCGCTCTCGTAAATTTCGCCCGTCACACGGTTCTGAACCAGGTATTTGCCTTCGAGCTGCTTCACCGCCGCGTAGGAGAAGTTCATGTCGCGCCAGTGATCGATAAACCCGTTCATCTGCTCGAACTCTTCTTCCGTATAGTCTTCCAGCAGATGCGTGTCGTATTTGCCCAGCTCGACCATTTTCACTACGTGATCGTAAAGCTTCGGCGGCTCGAACTGGCCGTAGGCTTTTTTACGCAGGTGGAAAATCGCCAGACGCGCAGCGAGGTACTGATAATCCGGTGCGTCGCGGGAGATCAGATCTGCCGCTGCTTTGATAATGGTTTCGTGGATATCAGACGTTTTGATGCCGTCGTAGAACTGAATGTGAGAACGCAGTTCAACCTGGGAGATAGATACGTTGTTCAGTCCTTCTGCTGCCCAGTCGAGAACTCGATGGATTTTGTCCAGATTGATACGCTCGGTGGTACCGTCGCGCTTTGTCACCAGCAGACTCTGATTCATGTGGGTTTTTACCTGTCCGTGAAATAAAAAATATCCCCCGCTTATCCACAGACCCGTCTTGTGACTAACTCTGTGGATAAATACTACATATAGGGGTTTTGCGATAAGAAGAACGCTATATGGTGAGTATTCTAGTAAGGATTCTTTTCAGTACAAGGGTTGATTTTGACGTTAAATTGAGGTTGTGAAAGGGTAAAAAAGCCTAAGTCCTCGTGCCGTAAGGCCTGGAAGAGATGTCAATAATTAAGAAAAAAAATTCAAAATTTGATCGAGTGCTGATTTCTTCAACGGGAGGTCAGAATTGCGCAACATGATGTCGCGCAATCATTATAAGAATAACGGATGACGTTAGTCGTTTTTGGCGGTTGTGTGCAACATATAGTTAACATCCACGCCCGGGGCCAGTTTGAATTTATCCGTCAGCGGATTGTAGTGCAGACCCGTCATGTGCTGCTCCTTAAGCCATGTCTGGTCAACCCAGCCCAGCAGTTCGGCAGGCTTGATGAACTTCTTCACGTCGTGCGTCCCTTTCGGCACCATGCGCAGCACGTATTCCGCACCTACCACGGCCATCAGCCAGGCTTTGCCGTTGCGGTTGATGGTCGAGAAGAAGACCTGTCCACCCGGTTTCACCAGTTTTGCACAGGCGCTGACCACCGACTGCGGATCGGGAACGTGCTCCAGCATCTCCATGCAGGTCACCACGTCATACTGGTGCGCATGTTTTGCCGCGTGCTCTTCCACGGTTTCCTGAACGTATTCTACCTGTATGCCGGACTCCAGCGCATGAAGACGGGCAACCTGTAGAGGTTCGAAGCCCATGTCCAGACCGGTGACGGTGGCCCCTTCACGCGCCATACTTTCCGCCAGGATGCCGCCGCCGCAGCCGACGTCGAGCACTTTCTTACCGAACAGACCGCCGGAACGCTCCGCGATATAGCCCAGACGCAGCGGGTTAATACGATGCAGAGGTTTGAACTCACCTTCGAGATCCCACCAGCGGGACGCCACCGCTTCAAATTTGGCAATCTCTTCGTGGTCAACGTTGTGAGCCACCGGGGATTTTTCGGCATTCATGGGCGCTTTTACTCCTTATTTAGCAAGACAAATGAGTATATCAGGCAATCCCTGTGAATAAAGCGTATAGGTTTACCTGTATCACTGCGGCTGTGTTATAATTTGCGACCTTTGAATCCGGGATACAGTAGAGGGATAGCGGTTAGATGAGCGACCTTGCGAGAGAAATTACACCGGTTAACATCGAGGAAGAGCTGAAAAGCTCCTATCTGGACTATGCGATGTCGGTCATTGTTGGCCGTGCGCTGCCGGACGTCCGCGATGGCCTGAAGCCGGTACACCGTCGCGTACTATACGCCATGAACGTATTGGGCAATGACTGGAATAAAGCCTACAAAAAATCTGCCCGTGTCGTTGGTGACGTAATCGGTAAATACCATCCCCATGGTGATTCCGCGGTGTACGACACCATTGTCCGTATGGCGCAGCCCTTCTCGCTGCGTTACATGCTGGTAGATGGTCAGGGTAACTTTGGTTCTATCGACGGCGACTCCGCCGCGGCAATGCGTTATACGGAAATCCGTCTGGCGAAGATTGCCCATGAGCTGATGGCTGACCTGGAAAAAGAGACGGTTGATTTCGTTGATAACTACGACGGCACGGAAAAAATTCCTGACGTTATGCCAACGAAGATCCCAAACCTGCTGGTGAACGGTTCGTCCGGTATCGCCGTCGGTATGGCAACCAACATTCCACCGCACAATATCACGGAAGTGATCAACGGCTGCCTGGCCTACATTGACGATGAAGACATCAGCATTGAAGGGCTGATGGAACACATCCCGGGCCCGGACTTCCCGACGGCGGCAATCATCAATGGCCGTCGCGGTATTGAAGAAGCGTACCGCACCGGTCGCGGCAAGATTTACATCCGTGCCCGCGCCGAAGTGGAAGCGGACGCTAAAACCGGCCGTGAAACCATCATTGTTCACGAGATCCCGTATCAGGTGAACAAAGCGCGACTGATTGAAAAAATCGCCGAGCTGGTAAAAGAAAAACGCGTTGAAGGCATCAGCGCGCTGCGTGACGAGTCTGATAAAGACGGTATGCGCATCGTGATTGAAATCAAGCGCGACGCGGTGGGTGAAGTTGTGTTGAACAACCTTTACTCCCAGACTCAGCTTCAGGTCTCCTTCGGTATCAACATGGTTGCGCTGCACCATGGCCAGCCGAAGATCATGAACCTGAAAGAGATCCTGAGCGCGTTCGTGCGTCACCGCCGTGAAGTGGTGACTCGCCGTACCATCTTCGAACTGCGCAAAGCGCGCGACCGTGCCCATATCCTTGAAGCACTGGCCGTTGCGCTGGCGAACATCGACCCGATCATCGAGCTGATCCGCCGTGCGCCGACGCCGGCAGAAGCGAAGGCGTCGCTGGTTGCGCGTCCATGGGATCTGGGCAACGTGGCGGCAATGCTGGAACGTGCCGGTGATGACGCTGCGCGTCCTGAGTGGCTGGAACCGGAATTCGGCGTGCGTGACGGTCAGTACTGCCTGACTGAACAGCAGGCCCAGGCGATTCTGGATCTGCGTTTGCAGAAACTGACCGGCCTTGAGCATGAAAAACTGCTCGACGAGTACAAAGAGCTGCTGGAGCAGATTGCCGAGCTGCTGCATATCCTGGGTAGCGCAGAGCGCCTGATGGAAGTGATCCGTGAAGAGCTGGAGCTGGTTCGCGATCAGTTCGGCGACGAGCGTCGCACCGAAATCACGGCCAACAGCTCTGATATCAACATTGAAGATCTGATCAACCGCGAAGACGTGGTAGTGACGCTGTCTCACCAGGGCTACGTGAAGTATCAGCCGTTGACCGACTACGAAGCACAGCGTCGTGGCGGTAAAGGCAAATCTGCGGCACGTATTAAAGAAGAAGACTTCATTGACCGTCTGCTGGTGGCCAACACCCACGACACGATCCTCTGCTTCTCCAGCCGGGGCCGTCTGTACTGGATGAAAGTCTATCAGCTGCCGGAAGCGAGCCGTGGCGCGCGGGGTCGACCAATCGTCAACCTGCTGCCGCTGGAAGCGAACGAACGTATCACCGCTATTCTGCCGGTACGCGAGTACGAAGAGGGCGTGAACGTCTTTATGGCGACCGCGAGCGGTACCGTGAAGAAAACCGCGCTGACCGAGTTCAGCCGTCCACGTTCTGCCGGGATCATCGCGGTGAACCTGAACGAAGGCGATGAGCTGATCGGCGTGGATCTGACCTCCGGTTCTGATGAAGTCATGCTGTTCTCTGCCGCCGGTAAAGTGGTGCGCTTTAAAGAGAACGCCGTGCGCGCAATGGGTCGTACGGCGACCGGCGTGCGTGGTATCAAGCTGGCGGGTGAAGACTCCGTTGTTTCCCTGATCGTTCCGCGTGGCGAAGGCGCAATCCTGACCGTCACCCAGAACGGCTACGGTAAACGTACGGCGGAAAGCGAATACCCGACCAAGTCTCGCGGCACGCAGGGCGTTATCTCCATCAAAGTAACCGAGCGCAACGGTTCCGTTGTTGGCGCGGTGCAGGTGGACGACGCGGACCAGATCATGATGATCACCGATGCCGGTACGCTGGTGCGTACCCGCGTGTCTGAGATCAGCGTGGTGGGTCGTAACACCCAGGGCGTTATCCTCATCCGCACTGCGGAAGATGAAAACGTCGTCGGTCTGCAACGCGTTGCTGAGCCGGTGGATGACGAAGAGCTCGACTCTATCGACGGCAGCGTCGCGGAAGGGGATGATGAAATCGCCCCGGAAGCGGACACCGATGATGAAGCAGCGGATGACGCTGACGAGTAACGTCTCCTGACGCATAAAGGGCCGGTTTCCGGCCCTTTTGTTTTGCGCAAGCAGACAAGTGAACGTTGCGACAAGCCGCGTTTACCGCTACCTTAACCACATTCTTTTTGACCCCGACGGCGGAGCCTCGCCCCTTTGAAATACCTCGTCTCCTTTCGTACCACGTTAAAAGTCTCTCGCTATCTGTTTCGGGCGCTTGCGCTACTGCTATGGTTGCTGGTGGCACTGCTCTCGGTGTTTTACATCGTTAACGCGTTACACCAGAAAGAAGCGGAGATCCGCCAGGAGTTTAACTTAAGCTCGGATCAGGCCCAGCGCTATATCCAGCGCACCTCTGACGTGATGAAAGAGCTTAAGTATATTGCGGAGAATCGACTCACGGCGGAGAACGGCATTCTTGCCATCCGCGGTCGGGATGAAAAAACCGAAGTACCTGATTTCGAACCGCTCTTCCCGGACTCCGATTGTTCCGCCATGGGCAAAGCCTGGCGTGGTTCACTGGAGTCCCTGTCATGGTTTATGCGCTACTGGCGCGATAACTTCTCGGCCGCTTACGATCTGAACCGCGTCTACCTGATTAGCAACGAAAATCTCTGCATGGCGGATTTCGGCCTGCGGGATATGCCCGTCGAACGCGAAGACGCGCTGAAAAGCCTGCATGAGCGCATAGTGAAATACCGCAATGCGCCTCAGGAAGAGCGCGGGAACAACATCTTCTGGATAAGCCAGGGGCCGCGCATGGGCGTCGGCTATTTCTATGCCCTGACTCCGGTTTACCTCGGAAACCGCCTGCAAGCGCTGCTGGGGATTGAACAAACCATCCGCATGGAAAACTTCTTCACGCCGGGCAGTCTGCCGATGGGCGTGACCATTCTGGATGAAAACGGCCATCCGCTCATCTCCCTTACCGGGCCTGAAAACCGTCTGAAGGTGGAACCCAGCTGGATGCAGGAGCGGTCATGGTTTGGCTATACCTCCGGGTTCCGCGAGCTGGTGCTGAAGAAAAGTTTACCGCCATCGTCGCTGAGCATTGTCTACTCGCTGCCGGTGGACAAGGTGCTGGAGCGCATTCGCATCCTGATCCTTAACGCCATTTTGCTGAACATCGCGGTAGGCGTCGCGCTGTTTATGCTGGCGAGAATGTATGAGCGGCGGATCTTTATTCCGGCGGAAGCGGATGCTCAGCGTCTGGAAGAGCATGAGCAGTTTAACCGTAAAATTGTCGCCTCGGCGCCGGTGGGGATCTGCATCCTGCGTACTCAGGACGGGACAAATATCCTCAGTAACGAGCTTGCCCATAACTACCTGAACATGCTCACGCATGAAGACCGCCAGCGGTTAACGCAGATCATCTGTGGGCAACAGGTTAACTTTGTGGATGTGCTGACCAGCACCCACACCAACCTGCAAATCAGCTTCGTCCATTCGCGCTACCGCAATGAAAACGTGGCCATTTGCGTGCTGGTGGACGTCTCTGCGCGCGTGAAAATGGAAGAGTCATTGCAGGATATGGCGCAGGCGGCGGAGCAGGCCAGTCAGTCGAAATCGATGTTCCTCGCGACCGTCAGTCATGAGCTGCGTACGCCGCTGTACGGTATTATCGGTAACCTCGACCTGCTCCAGACCAAAGAGCTGCCGAAAGGGGTCGACCGGCTGGTGACGGCCATGAACAACTCGTCCAGCCTGCTGCTGAAAATCATCAGCGATATTCTCGACTTCTCTAAAATTGAATCCGAGCAGTTGAAAATAGAGCCGCGCGAGTTCTCCCCGCGCGAGGTGATGAACCATATCTGCGCCAACTACCTGCCGCTGGTGGTGCGTAAACAGCTTGGGCTGTACTGCTTTATCGAGCCGGATGTGCCGCTGACGCTGCATGGCGATCCGATGCGTCTGCAACAGGTCATCTCAAACCTGCTGAGCAACGCCATCAAATTCACCGATATCGGCTGTATTGTGCTGCACGTCTGCCGGGCAGGGGAGTACCTGACCATTCGCGTGCGCGACACGGGGGTTGGCATTCCGGCGAAAGAGGTCGTTCGCCTGTTCGATCCATTCTTCCAGGTGGGAACCGGCGTCCAGCGTAATTTCCAGGGGACCGGGCTAGGTCTGGCGATTTGCGAGAAGCTTATCAGCATGATGGACGGGGATATCTCCGTCGATACTGAGCCAGGAATGGGCAGCCAGTTCACCATTCGTATTCCGCTCTATTCGGCGCACTATCCGGCGAAAACCACGGTCGACGGGCTGAGCGATAAGCACTGCTGGCTGGCGGTGCACAACGCCTCCTTACATGATTTCCTGACCTCGATGCTGACCAGCAGCGGCGTGCGGGTTTCACGCTACGAAGGCCAGACGCCGGACGCGGATGACATGCTGATTACCGACGTTGAGCCGGAGCAGGCGTGGGCGGGGCGCGGCGTGGTGATGTTCTGCCGCCGTCATATCGGTATCCCGCTTGAGCGTTCGCCTGGGGTATGGGTGCACAGCGTGGCGACACCGCACGAGCTGCTGGGCTTGCTGGCGCGTATTTACAGCGTGCAGCTTGAGGACAGCGACGGCGCCACCGTGCTGGCTTCCCCTGATGAGCTGGCGTCGGTGAACGACGATATGATGATTCTGGTCGTTGACGATCATCCGATTAACCGTCGTCTGCTCGCAGATCAGCTTGGCTCTCTGGGCTATCAGTGTAAAACGGCCAATGATGGCGTGGATGCCCTGAATGTCTTAAGTAAGAACCATATTGATATTGTGCTCAGCGATGTGAACATGCCTAACATGGACGGCTACCGTCTGACGCAGCGTATTCGACAGCTGGGGCTGACGCTGCCGGTGGTGGGGGTCACAGCCAACGCGCTGGCGGAGGAAAAGCAACGCTGTCTGGAGTCGGGAATGGACAGCTGCCTGTCGAAGCCGGTCACGCTGGATGTACTGAAGCAGACGCTGTCCGTGTATGCGGAGCGGGTACGAAAAGCGAGACAATAAAAAAGGCCCGAAAGGGCCTTTTTTATGTGCCCGACGGCGCGGCGCTTGCGCGGGCCTACGGGGTCTGTAGGCCGGGTAAGCGCAAGCGCCACCCGGCGTAGACAGCGAAGATCAATCTTTGTCCGTTGCGCTCAGCGTCACGGAAGAGAGATAGTTCAGCAGGGCGATATCGTTATCCACACCTAGCTTCATCATCGCGGATTTTTTCTGGCTACTGATGGTTTTAATACTGCGGTTCAGCTTCTTGGCGATTTCAGTAACCAGGAAACCTTCAGCGAACAGACGCAGAACTTCACTCTCTTTAGGCGAGAGACGCTTGTCGCCATAACCACCCGCGCTGATTTTTTCAAGCAGGCGTGAGACGCTCTCAGGAGTGAATTTCTTCCCTTTCTGTAGCGCCGCCAGCGCTTTTGGCAGATCGGTAGGTGCGCCTTGTTTCAGCACAATCCCTTCAATATCGAGATCCAGAACGGCGCTCAGGATCGCCGGGTTATTGTTCATGGTCAGAACAATGATCGAAATGTCCGGGAAGTGGCGTTTAATGTATTTGATGAGCGTGATCCCATCACCGTATTTATCTCCAGGCATGGAGAGATCGGTAATGAGCACGTGCGCATCAAGTTTAGGCAGGTTGTTAATAAGGGCTGTGGAATCTTCAAATTCACCGACTACATTCACCCACTCGATCTGTTCAAGTGATTTGCGAATACCGAACAGTACAATCGGATGGTCATCGGCAATAATTACGTTCATATTGTTCATGTATAAGGCTACCTTGCTACAGCAAGCTCTTGACGTAAGCGTCAATGTCGCTGATGTATTTTTCAATGCCAGAGGCATCTTTCTCACGAATTAGATGTTCCAGCGTTTCACATAACTGCTTGCCGGGAACCAGATTAAGCATGGCAAACACCCCTTTAAGCCGGTGTGCTGTCTGTGCCAGCGCTGCAAAATCCTGCGCAGCGGACTCAGTATACAACCGCTTAACATCATCTGGTACTGTATCAACGAAGAGCGAATAATATCCGCTGGCATGGAGTTCGGCATTTTCATCGCCGCCTAACGGTGACTCCAGGATCTCTTCCTGCGCCAGATTCTCTTCAATCAGTTGTAATACAGCTTCCTGCATTGCATTGCTCATATTAAAGTTGACGCGCAGCTGCCCAGGGCCGATTATCCGCACGCCTGGCTCATCATCGCTTAAAAGCAAGCCTGAGGCAGTAAGATTAGACGGATTATCAGTTAAAAATAGATCAAATTCTTGACTCGCGAGCCTTTCGTCCGGGGTAATGCAGGACGCCCCCCAGTTTTCCAGCTGACGAACGACGATATTTCGGATCTCACTGGAGGTCACATCCACCATCACCACCACATCATCCAGCAGACGCTCTTCATCCTCTTCCTGGGGATTCGCCGCCATTTTTACGTGTAAAGAGTAGCGGGTGCCGAGGGATTCGCGCGCCTTGATGTTCAGATGACCGCCCAGCTTACGCGCCAGCTGATCGCAGAGCCAGAAGGTGAGGGCATTCGCCTTACCGTAGTGGTCGCGCTGGGTATCGTTCAGGAACGGGAAGTGCAGGTTATCAATTTCGCTCACGGTGACGCCTTCGCCCGTATCCAGAATACGGAACGTCAGTCGATCGTCGGTGGACTCATCGGTGCTGACTTCAAGGGTGATCTTGCCGATCTGCGTCGTGGTGACGGCATACTGAATCAACATCATCAGGATGCGACGCAGGGCATCGCGATCGCCGTGACGTTCGTCGTTGGCCGGTAAATGGTTGTTGATCAGCAGCTGGAGTCCTTTGCGCTTGATCACCGGCAGGACTTCCGGCACCACCTCATCAATCAGATCCTGGATAGAGAAGAGCGTAGGGGTGCCTTTCCAGATGTCATTCTCCAGCATGTTCGCAAGCTGGATTTCGTCCACCAGACGAACCAGTGAATCGGCCTGGCTGCTTAGCTGTCGGCTTTCCGGCGTGCTCAGATCAGCAATCTGCGTGGCGAGTGACTTCAACGGCTGTTTAAAGGCATCGCCAATATTTTGCATAAACGCGGCCCGGCCATGCTGGTTTTTCTCGTACAGCCTTTGCGCCTGCTTGAGCTTTTTATTCACCAGCACTTCGCGATCCTGATCGCGAATGATGAAGATTTGCGTGCGCGAGGCGACCTGACTGCGGAACTGACGGATCTCATACAGTTCATTATTAATGGTGGCCTGGATGACGCCCTGATGCTGGTCCGCCATGGCCGTAATATTTTGCAGGTTAAGATGCGGCAGAAGGTGATCGGCAATTTTATTGCTCATTACCGTGCGGTTTG
This sequence comes from Enterobacter cloacae complex sp. IR5403, assembly GCF_049238705.1. Lineage (NCBI taxonomy): Bacteria > Pseudomonadati > Pseudomonadota > Gammaproteobacteria > Enterobacterales > Enterobacteriaceae > Enterobacter > Enterobacter cloacae complex sp. IR5403. Next base: position 35,262 of record NZ_JBMKHP010000023.1, read on the forward strand.
CCTCCTGATCGTGAACGAGCACCCCAAGCGGCAACACGGAAATAATCTCTTCATTCAGGGCGCGAAGAATGCGCAGCTCGTTGCTGGTCCCGGCTGATACCGACGTCGAGTCGCTCTGGCGGCCCGACTGGAAACGGAAGGTGCTGTAACCAAACAGCGCCAGCGCCAGCAGGCCGATATTCAGCAGCAGCGGCAGCAGAATGTTTTGCAGGGTATCAAGCATCAGGGTGCCAAAAGGCACCTGCCACACCAGACGCATACCGGTTGAGTTGAGCGATGAGGCAATCTCAATCTTTGAGCCATTAAAGGAGATCGCTACGCTGTCCGCGCCTTCTTTATCCGACGGCGTGCGCATATTTTGGGTGCTGTTGTCTGGCTCCAGACGGAAGCTGTCCAGCGGCATATCCGGTGGGATCAGATCGTTAATCGGCAGGTCGAAGGCAACCACGGTCGCCAGATGGCCCGGCTGGTTAAAGGTGGTTCGCAGCGTAAAGTAGTGGCCATTCTGCCAGGCAAGACGGCGTAATGACGAGAAACTTTCGCGCTCGTCCAGCGCGTTGGCCTGTTGCAGCATTTCTGCCCGACGGGAATCGACAATACTGCCAACGGTGGTCTCTTTAAAGCCGGACGAGAGATCCTTAAGCGGCAGGGTCGAGATCAGGATCATGCTGTTGTCCTGACCGTTCAGGTAATACATGGACCACGGTACGGTCTCTGCGCCCCACAGGGTGTCCAGATAGGAGGAGATCCGCTGCGTCATCTCAAGCGTTGCGCTGTCGTGCGAGCCGAAAATCAGGGCTTCCGTCTTGCGCTGCGGTTTTTCCAGGTAATACACATCCTGCTTAAGGCGCGTTTCCTGCAACCCTTCGCCTGATGAGGTGGCAGGCGCGGCAGCGATATTGTCGTAGATTTGCCAGGTCGCGTAGCGCCACGTATCAATGCGCTTGTGCACCGCATGGGTGATATCGACGATTTGATAGCTTTTATCTTTAAGCCAGGTGTTAACGGCGCTCTGGATCATTACTCCCATTGTGACTAACAGCACAACGATCAACAGAAGAAAGAAACGGGTGATGCTGCCCGGTAGAAGGGAGAATTTGCTCGGGGCGGTAGTTTCAGTCTGACTCATCGATGTGTTTAACCCGTAATGGCCGCGCGGTAATGGGATAGGGCAGTATAAAGGGTAATAACTGAATTTCCAGCGTCGTTATCGGTATGACCTTGACTTTTTATTCGGGTAACCGGCTTCAACGTCCCCGGATGAAAGGTGTACAAAACCCCGTGAAATGTATAAATACGCCGTCGCACCGGCAGAAAAATAGCACGAATAAACAAGAAATTAATTTCGGTATCATAAAAACAATTCAGTGCAAGCCGGATGCGGGATTTAGTTAATAGTCGTTATCATTACTGAGCGGTAGCACATTAAATGTCGGCTGACGTAAAGAAAGGTAAAAAAAAACCGAATGCGAAGCATCCGGTTCAATTAGGGATAAACAGACATTCAGAACTGAATGACGGTAATAAATAAAGTTAATGATGATAGCGAGGATTATTTTAGTGGTGTTGAAGGGAATTTTTTTGTCATTCAGTGCTGTACTGTTTTTTGATCTAATTGTATGAATTAAATAGAATATATTTTTGTTTTGATTATCCGTGCTATATTTTTAAACTATTTATGCTCTGTAAAAGTTCCTCTAAATTTACAAATTGAAACATCTTGATGGTAAAGTGAAACATCTTCAAAGTTTTCGTATCATATTCCTGTTGGATTATTCTGCATTTTTGAGGAGAATGAACTTGCCGACTGGTTAAGAGGGTTGACCAGTAAGCAGTGGTAAATAATAAGGCATATAACAGAGGGTTAATAAAATGAAAGTTAAAGTACTGTCCCTCCTGGTACCAGCTCTGCTGGTGGCAGGCGCAGCAAATGCGGCTGAAATTTATAACAAAGACGGCAACAAATTAGATCTGTACGGTAAAGTGGATGGTCTGCACTATTTCTCTGATGACGACAGCGCAGACGGCGACCAGACCTACATGCGTCTGGGCTTCAAAGGCGAAACTCAGGTTAACGACCAGCTGACCGGTTACGGCCAGTGGGAATACCAGATCCAGGGTAACTCTGGTGAGAACGAAAACAACTCATGGACGCGTGTGGCGTTCGCAGGTCTGAAATTCGCTGATGCAGGTTCATTCGACTACGGTCGTAACTACGGCGTTGTTTACGATGTGACTTCCTGGACTGACGTTCTGCCGGAATTCGGCGGCGACACCTACGGTTCTGACAACTTCATGCAGCAGCGTGGTAACGGCTTCGCGACCTACCGTAACCAGGACTTCTTCGGTCTGGTTGATGGTCTGAACTTCGCGTTGCAGTACCAGGGTAAAAACGGCAGCCCAAGCGGCGAAGGCCAGACCAACAACGGTCGTGACGCGCTGCGTCAGAACGGTGATGGCTACGGCGGATCTCTGACCTACGATCTGGGCGAAGGCTTCGCACTCGGTACGGCGGTCACCAGCTCTAAACGTACTGCTGACCAGAATGCGCCAGGCTACTTCGGTGACGGCGATCGCGCAGAGACCTACACCGGTGGTCTGAAATACGACGCGAACAACATCTATCTGGCTGCACAGTATACTCAGACTTACAACGCGACCCGCGTTGGCGATCAGGGCTGGGCTAACAAAGCACAGAACTTCGAAGTGGTTGCTCAGTATCAGTTCGACTTCGGCCTGCGTCCATCCGTGGCTTACCTGCAATCTAAAGGTAAAGACATCGAAAACTATGGCGATCAGGATATCCTGAAGTATGTTGATGTTGGCGCGACTTACTACTTCAACAAAAACATGTCCACCTACGTTGATTACAAAATCAACCTGCTGGATGAAAACGACTTCACCCGTCAGACAGGTATCGGTACCGACGATATCGTCGCGCTGGGTCTGGTTTACCAGTTCTAATTGCTCATACTGCAACAAAGGGGCCATCAGGCCCCTTTTTTCGTGCTTTTTTAGGGTCTTCAAATACGCTGTTTTAGTGTACTCTTGCCGCCCTGGCATGAGGATAATAACCAATGGATATGACTTTTTTACGCGCCAGCGTTCTGGCGACTTTTTTACTCCTGACCGCGTGTGACTCTTCCACACAGCCCGCAAAAATCGACGCACCCGCCGCGACGGTGCTGGAAGGGAAAACCATGGGGACCTTCTGGCGCGTCAGCGTGATGGATATTGATAAGTCCCGCGCTGAAGAACTACGCGGTAAAATTCAGGCGCAGATGGATGCCGACGATCAGCTACTCTCTACCTATAAAAATGACTCAGCGCTGATGCGTTTCAATCGCTCCAGCAGCACCTCGCTGTGGCCGGTGAGCGAAGCGATGGCCGATATCGTCACGGAAGCCATGCGCGTGGGCTACAAAACCAACGGCGCAATGGATGTGACCGTGGGGCCGCTGGTGAACCTGTGGGGATTTGGCCCCAACAAGCAGCCGGTGACTACACCCGATCAAGCCGCCATCGACGACGCCCGCGCCCGTACAGGGTTACAGCATCTGGCGGTGATCTCCCAGTACGGTCAGCAATACCTGCAAAAAGATATTCCCGACCTGTTTGTCGATCTCTCCACGGTAGGCGAGGGGTATGCTGCGGATCATCTCGCGGCCCTGATGGCGCAGGAAGGCATTCCCCGTTATCTGGTTTCCGTAGGGGGCGCGCTCGTCAGCCGGGGCATGAACGCCAGCGGCAGGCCGTGGCGAGTGGCCATCCAAAAACCAACCGATCAGCAGAATGCGGTGCAGGCGATTGTCGACATCAACGGGCACGGTATCAGCACCTCCGGAAGCTACCGCAACTATTACGAGCTGGATGGCAAACGTATCTCGCACGTGATTGATCCGCAAACCGGACGCCCGATTACTCACAACCTGGTGTCCGTGACGGTGATAGCCCCAACCGCGCTGGAAGCGGATGCCTGGGATACCGGATTGATGGTGCTCGGCACGGAGAAGGCCAAAGAGGTGGTGCGTCAGGAAGGGCTGGCCGTCTATATGATCACCAAAGAGGCTGACGGGTTTAAAACCTGGAGTTCGCCGCAGTTCAACAGCTTCCTGGTGAGTGAAAAAAATTAAAAAGCAAGGTTGCGGGTTTTTGTTCGGTGGCGCTCAGGCAAGCTGAGCGTATGCTTGTAAGAGGAGCCGATGATGAAAAACACAACCTATCTTACCGATGAGGATCGCTGGCAGGCCGTTCTGGCCCGCGATCCGCGTGCGGATAACCAGTTTGTCTTTGCCGTGCAGACGACCGGCATTTATTGTCGTCCGTCCTGCCGCGCCCGCCACGCGCTGCGTAAAAATGTCTGCTTTTATCCTGATGCTCACCAGGCCGCGCAGGCGGGTTTCCGCCCCTGTAAGCGCTGTAGGCCGGACCAGGTCGACCCTATGGCGCAGAAAAAGGCCAGCATTGCGCTGGCCTGTCGACTGCTTGAACAGGATGCCGCGCTGAACCTGGAGGCACTGGCGCAGCAGGTTGGCATGAGTCCGTTCCATTTCCACCGCTTGTTTAAATCCGTCACCGGCATGACGCCGAAAGCATGGCAGCAGGCCGCGCGTGAACAACGCCTGCGCAGCCTGCTTGCACAGGGCGGTAAAATCACCGACGCCGTACTGGCCGCGGGCTTCCCGGACGGCAGCAGCTACTACCGTAAAGCTAACGGCGCGCTGGGCATGACGGCAAAACAGTACCGCAACGGAGAGGCTGCGGTCCGCTATGCCATCAGTGACTGCTCGCTGGGCCGCTGTCTGGTGGCGGAAAGCGAGCGCGGGATCTGCGCAATACTGCTGGGTGATGACGACGCCGGGCTGACGGCTGAGCTGCTGTCACTGTTTCCGCTTGCCGTCCGTGAACCGATGGAAGGCGCGTTTGCCGGGCGTGTTCGTCAGGTGATTGCCTCTGTCGACAGCCGCGCGACGCCGCTGACGTTGCCGCTGGATATCCGGGGTACCGCCTTCCAGCAGCAGGTCTGGCAGGCGCTGCGGGCTATCCCCTGCGGTGAGACGGCAAGCTATCAGCAGGTCGCAAAGGCCATTGGCAAACCCAATGCCGTACGTGCCGTGGCGGGGGCCTGCGGAGCCAACAAACTGGCGATTGTGATCCCCTGTCACCGCGTGGTGCGTAACGACGGTGCGCTCTCGGGCTATCGCTGGGGGGCAGCGCGTAAGGTACTATTATTAAAACGTGAGGCGAACAACCCGGAGGGATAATGCTCGATCTTTTTGCTGATGCTGAACCCTGGCAGGAGCCGCTCGCGCCGGGGGCGACGATCCTGAGACGATTCGCGCTTTCCCGCGCGGCGGCGCTGTTCGACGGTATTGATGCCGTCACCGCCCGTTCGCCGTTTCGCCATATGGTTACGCCGGGCGGGTATACCATGTCCGTGGCGATGACCAACTGCGGCGAACTGGGATGGGCGACGAATGAGCGGGGCTATGTATATGCCGCGAACGATCCGCTGACGGATCAGCCGTGGCCGCCGATGCCGGAGGCGTTTCAGGCGCTGTGTCATGCTGCCGCCGTGGCGGCCGGCTATCCTGATTTTCGACCCGATGCCTGTCTTATCAACCGCTATGCCGTTGGGGCAAAGCTCTCCTTGCATCAGGATAAGGACGAGCCGGACCTGCGCGCGCCGATCGTCTCGGTATCCCTTGGGCTGCCCGCTGTCTTTCAGTTTGGCGGCCTGCGGCGCAACGACCCGCTCAAACGGCTGATGCTGGAGCATGGCGATGTGGTGGTCTGGGGAGGTGAATCACGGCTTTTTTACCACGGTATTCAGCCGCTTAAACCTGGCGATCACCCGGTGGCGGGGGCGTTTCGCTACAACCTCACGTTCCGTCAGGCGGCATACCGAGAATAAAAATAAGAATTATTCTTGATGTGTGTGAAAGGCAGTTTACACTGCTGGCTGATTTTTCTTGTCCGGATTGCTCTGCATGCAACTACTTCTTCTTGTCTGGCGGCAGTATCGCTGGCCTTTTATCGCGGTGATGGCGTTAAGCCTTGCCAGCGCGGCGCTGGGGATCGGCCTGATTGCCTTCATTAACGTGCGTTTGATCGAAATGGTCGACACGTCACTCTCCGTCCTGCCGGAATTTCTGGGTTTACTGCTGCTGCTGATGGCAGTCACGCTCGGGTCACAGCTGGCGCTGACCGCGCTCGGCCACCATTTCGTTTTCCGTCTGCGCAGTGAGTTCATCAAACGTATTCTTGATACTCAGGTGGAACGCATCGAGCAGCTGGGAAGTGCCTCTCTGCTGGCGGGGCTGACCAGCGATGTGCGCGCCATTACCATCGCCTTTGTGCGCCTGCCGGAGCTGGTGCAGGGTATCATCCTGACATTTGGCTCGGCAGCCTATCTCGCCTGGCTCTCCAGCAAAATGTTGGCGGTAACGGCGCTGTGGATTGTTATTACCATCTGGGGCGGGTTCCTGCTGGTATCACGCGTCTATAAGCACATGGCGGTGCTGCGCGAAACGGAAGACAAGCTCTATAACGATTATCAGACGGTGCTGGAAGGGCGCAAAGAGCTGACGCTGAACCGCGAGCGCGCCGAGCATATCTTCAACCACCTCTATATCCCGGATGCGCACGAATATCGTCATCACATTATTCGAGCCGATACGTTCCACCTGAGCGCCGTGAACTGGTCCAACATCATGATGCTGGGCGCGATTGGCCTGGTATTCTGGATGGCGAACAGCCTGGGGTGGGCGGATACCAACGTGGCGGCAACGTACTCCCTGACGCTGCTGTTTTTACGCACGCCGCTGCTGTCGGCCGTTGGCGCACTGCCAACGCTGCTGAGCGCACAGGTGGCCTTCAACAAGCTGAAGAAGTTCGACCTTGCGCCGTTTAAGGCTGAGTTCCCGCGCCCGCAGGCCTTCCCGAACTGGCAAACGCTGGAGCTGCGTAACGTTACCTTCCGCTATCAGGATAACGCCTTCTCCGTGGGGCCGATCAACCTGACCATTCACCGCGGCGAACTGCTGTTCCTGATCGGTGGCAACGGCAGCGGCAAATCCACGCTGGCGATGCTGCTGACGGGCCTCTACCAGCCGCAGGCGGGTGAAATTTTGCTGGATGGTAAAGCCCTGAGCGCGGAGAAACCGGAGGACTACCGCAAGCTCTTCTCGGCGGTATTTACCGACGTCTGGCTGTTCGACCGGCTGCTGGGCCCGGAAGGGCAGCAGGCGGATCCGGCGCTGGTGGAGAAATGGCTTGCGCACCTGCAAATGTCGCACAAGCTGGAGCTACAGGATGGCAAAATCCTGAATCTCAAACTGTCGAAAGGGCAGAAGAAGCGCGTGGCGCTACTGCTGGCGCTGGCCGAAGAGCGCGACATCATCCTGCTGGATGAGTGGGCCGCCGATCAGGACCCGCACTTCCGTCGCGAGTTTTATCAGGTCCTGCTGCCGCTGATGCAGGCGATGGGAAAAACCATTTTTGCCATCAGCCATGACGATCACTACTTCATTCACGCCGACCGTCTGCTGGAGATGCGCGACGGCAAGCTGAGCGAGCTGACCGGCGATGAGCGCGATGCGGCGTCACGGGACGCGGTGGCGCGTACGGCCTGATTGCAATTGTGCCGGGTGGCGCCCGGCACACTAATTTTTCATATATGCCGTTTTTTTCTCCATCCCGACCCACCGTTTATTCTTATTTACATATCCCCGCGCTATGCTTAACGCCAACTCATTTAATGGATTTATGATTGATGTCGGTATTAAAGAAAAACAGCGCCAGGCAGCGTGACCAGGAGCGTGCGCGGCTCATCTGGCTCCTGACGACCGATAAAGCGGTTACGTCAACGTTATTGGGTAAGCTAACCCTGGCTGAGCAATATGATGTCGGCACGCTGGCCGACGATATTGCTGAGGTAGGTGCGCTGGTTGCACATTTACCGCCCCCGGATCTGGCGGACACCCTGGAGGCATTGCCTTCCGAAGAGCGCCACGCCCTGTGGCGGCTGGTGCAGGATCACGAGCGCGGTCAGGTATTGCTTGAAGCCTCGGAAAACGTCTGGGATGACCTTATCGATGAGATGAGCGACCGGGACATCCTTGACGCCCTGCAAACGCTGGATATCGATGAGCAGATTTACCTCGTTCAGCATCTTCCGCGCAACCTGACCGGACGCCTGCTGGCTTCCCTGCCTGCTGAAGAGCGGGCGCGCGTGCGTCAGGTGATGCACTACGAGAAAAACAGCGTCGGCGCGATCATGGAGTTTGGCGTCATCACCGTGCGTCCGGACGTCACCCTGGGTACGGTGCAGCGCTATCTTCGTCGCCTGGGCAGCATGCCGGACAACACCGATAAACTGTTCGTCACCTCGCGGGATAAAACCCTGCTCGGGGAGCTGGAGCTGAAAACGATCCTGCTGAACAGCACCCAGCAGCGGGTGAGTGAGGTCATGGAAACCGAGCCGATGGTCTTCTCGCCGGAAGACGATGCCGAAAAAGCGGCGCGTACCTTCGAACGTGATGACCTGGTGAGCGCGGCGGTGGTGGATTCGGTGGGCAAGCTGATGGGGCGTCTGACCATCGATGAGATCGTTGACGTGGTCTATGAAGAGACCGATAACGACCTGCGTGCCCTTGGCGGGATCAGTGCCGAAGATGACGTTCATGCCTCCGTCGGCAAGGCCGTCAAAACCCGCTGGGCGTGGCTCGCCATCAATCTCTGCACCGCGTTCGTGGCGTCCCGCGTTATTGACGGCTTCGAACATACCATTTCCCAGCTGGTGGCCCTGGCGTCGCTGATGCCGATTGTGGCGGGGATCGGCGGGAACACCGGCAATCAGACTATCACCATGATCGTTCGCGCCCTGGCGCTGGAAAACATTCAGCCGGGTAATTTTTCGTGGCTGATTTTCAGGGAGATGGGCGTCGCGCTGATTAACGGCCTGGTCTGGGGCGGCATCATGGGCGGCATTACCTGGTGGCTGTACGATGATATGGCGCTGGGCGGGGTCATGATGCTGGCGATGGTGCTGAACCTGCTGGTGGCGGCGATGATGGGCGTGATTATCCCGTTGACCATGACCCGGCTGGGGCGCGACCCCGCGGTGGGGTCGAGCGTGATGATCACCGCCATTACCGATACCGGCGGTTTCTTTATTTTTCTTGGACTGGCGACGATTTTTCTTCTGTAGCCAGCGCTTTTTGCTTAAGTCGGGCAGGGAGGATGAACATCATCACAATCCCGCCCAGCACGCCAACCGCCAGGTTGCCGGTGGAAACCGTTGCCACAACCGTCACCAGCATCACGACGGTTTCAGCCACCGGCGCGTTTTTCAGCGTTCCGGGCTGAACGCTATGCCAGCTAAAGGTCTTGACGGCCACAATGGCCATAATACCCGCCAGTACCGCCATCGGGATTTTGGCCATCACCTCGCTGAGCGCCGTAACCAGCACCAGCAGTACGATACCCGCCGCAAGGGTGGAGATACGGCTTCTGCCTTTCCCCATCTCCACGTTAACGATGGTCTGCCCAATCATCGCGCAGCCCGCAATGCCGCCGTAGAACCCGGCCATAATATTCCCCACGCCCAGACCGATGCTCTCGCGACGCTTACTCGAGGGGGTAGCAGTCAGTTCGTCCACCAGTTTTGCCGTCAGCAAGGATTCCAGCAGGCCAACGAAAGCGATACTAAGCGCGCACGGCCAGATAATGCTCAGGGTTTCCAGGTTGAGCGGCACCAGCAGTTGCGTAAAGCCCGGCAAACCGCCGCCCATGGAGCCTTCATCCCCTACCGTCGGCAGGATTTGCCCGCTGGTGACGGTGAACAAAGTCAGTAGCACAATGGCAATCAGCGGGGAGGGCACGCTTTTGATATAGCGTGGCACCCACAGCACAATCAGCAGCGTCAGCACGAACAGGCCTACAATCAGCGGGCTTCGGCTCCAGAAATGGGGCACCTGGGCAAAGAAAATCAAAATGCCAAGGGCGTTAACAAACCCGGTCATCACCGACTGGGGAATAAAGCGCATCAGCCGCGCCATACCCAGCGCGCCGAACAGGATCTGAATCATACCTGCCATTACCACCGCGGGCAGAATGTACTGCACGCCGTGTTGATGGACCATCGGGCCAATCACCAGCGCGACGGAACCTGCCGCCGCCGTCACCATGGCCGGACGCCCGCCGAGCAGGGAAAGGGCGAAACAGAGCACCACGGAGGCGATAAGGCTCACTTTCGGATCCACGCCCGCGACCACGGAAAACGAAATCACTTCCGGGATCAGCGCCAGCGCGGTAATCACACCGGCCAGGGTTTCGCGCATCAGACGGTGAGGCGAACGTAAAACAGTGGCGACATGGCCTTCTTGAGGTACAGACGAGTGGGGTAATGACATAACAATTCGCTGGTAGGGGCAGGCTTCCGTGCGCGCGATCACAAAGTGCAGCATCATAGCCAGGAAAATCGTCGGGTGCCAGCCTGTCTGCCAAAACCCTACAAACAATCCATCATTAAATTTCACAATTACAATAATTTCGTAACCTTTAAACAATATTTAAAAGTTGCTACCGTGCCACCGCAGCGTGTTTCACCTGTAATTTCCACGCATCAAGCACTATTCAACTAAGGCATAAATGATGAAAAAAATGACTGCCGTGCTCTTTTCTCTGGCCGTGGGGCTGAACGCCGTCTCGCTGGCGGCGAAGGCTGACGCACCAAAAGAGCAGGAAACGGATGTCCTTTTAATTGGTGGCGGCATCATGAGCGCCACGCTGGGAACATATCTTCAGGAATTAGAGCCGAACTGGTCCATGACCATGGTCGAGCGCCTTGATGGCGTGGCACAGGAAAGCTCTAACGGCTGGAACAACGCCGGGACGGGGCACTCGGCACTCATGGAACTGAACTATACGCCGCAGAAAAAGGACGGTTCCATTAGTATCGAGAAGGCGGTAGAGATCAACGAAGCGTTCCAGATCTCACGTCAGTTCTGGTCTCACCAGGTGAACAGCGGTGTGTTGCACAATCCGCACTCCTTCATCAACACCGTACCGCATATGAGCTTTGTGTGGGGCGATCAAAACGTCAACTTCCTGCGCGCGCGCTATGCTGCCCTGCAACAGAGCACGCTGTTCCGCGGGATGAAATACTCTGAAGATCACGCTCAAATCAAAGAGTGGGCGCCGCTGGTCATGGAAGGCCGCGATCCGAACCAGAAAGTAGCGGCGACCCGCACTGAAATTGGTACTGACGTTAACTACGGTGAAATCACCCGTCAGCTGGTGGCCTCTCTGAAGAAAAAAGAGAACTTTAACCTGCAACTCAGCTCCGAAGTGCGTGGTTTCAAGCGCAACGCGGATAACAGCTGGAGCGTGACCGTTGCCGATCTGAAAAACAACGAAGCCGAGCATGTGATTAAGGCGAAGTTCGTGTTTATCGGTGCGGGCGGCGCGGCGCTGAAACTGTTGCAGGAGTCCGGCATTCCGGAAGCAGACGACTACGCGGGCTTCCCGGTTGGCGGCCAGTTCCTGGTGTCGGAAAACCCGGAAGTGGTTAACCGTCATCTGGCGAAAGTGTACGGTCAGGCCTCTGTGGGCGCACCACCGATGTCCGTTCCGCATATCGACACCCGCATGCTGGACGGTAAGCGCGTAGTGCTGTTCGGGCCGTTCGCCACATTCTCCACCAAATTCCTGAAAAACGGTTCCCTGTGGGATCTGCTGAGCGCGACCACGACGTCAAACGTCAAGCCAATGATGGACGTGGGGCTGGATAACTTCGATCTGGTGAAATACCTGATTAGCCAGGTGATGCTCTCTGATGAAGAACGCTTCGAGGCGCTGAAAGAGTACTATCCGCAGGCGAAGAAAGAAGACTGGCGTCTGTGGCAGGCGGGTCAGCGCGTGCAGATCATCAAACGAGATCCGAAAGAGGGCGGCGTGCTGCGTCTGGGTACCGAAGTGGTAAGCGATAAGGATGGCACCATTGCCGCGCTGCTGGGGGCATCCCCGGGTGCGTCTACCGCTGCGCCAATCATGCTGCACCTGATGGAAAAAGTGTTTAAGGACAAAGTATCCAGCCCTGAATGGCAGGCGAAGCTGAAAACCATTATTCCATCTTACGGTACGAAGCTGAACGGTAACGTTGAAGCCACGGAACAAGAGCTGGAATACACCAGCCGCGTTCTGCAACTGCAATACGTCAAACCGCAGGCTGCGGATGCTGCGCCACAGGCAGAGCTGAAGCCTCAGGCGGAAAGCAAGCCGGTAGCGGATATCGCGCTGTAAGGTAAACGCAAAACGGTAACATCTGTTACCGTTTTTAGTGTTTTCTCCCTCTCCCGGTGGGCTGAGGGTTCCCCATAAAATAATGCCTGCACAGACGGCCCCCTCTCCCTTGAGGGAGAGGGCTGGGGTGAGGGGGAACATACGGCTCTGGTGGTCATTCCGTTCACTTTATGTTCCTTGCTA
>NZ_JBMKHP010000024.1:0-38619 GCF_049238705.1 Enterobacter cloacae complex sp. IR5403
GTTTAAACTCTGCGCTGAAATTTCTTTTTTTCATTATGACACCTGTGTTGTTCTGAGGTGAGCATATCACCTCTGTTCAGGTGGCCAAATTCAGTAAACCACTTCATACGCAGCATTTCAGGCGTTCTGCATTCCGACAGAAGAAACTGCAATCGATGCGGATGCGGAAGTGCATCAAGTCGCGCCACAGGATGCCGAGGCAGCACTGCGAGAGTTTGGAGACAAAGCATCACTTGCTCAGTCTGTTGAGGAATTGCAGGCGGCATACAAAGAGGCATGGCCTAAGTTAGGCGGCGTTAAATCATACGAAGAACGTGCAGCAGAAACGTACAAGACGCGCGGTCGTGAACTTCAGAAACAGGCGGCATAAATGGCAATTAATACGATCACAATCTCTGGTAACGTTGGCAAGGATGCTGTTCTACGCGTTACGCCAAATGGTAAACATATCGCCTCATTTTCTCTTCCTGCCAAATCAGGATTTGGAGAGAACGAAAAGACATCATGGGTGAACTGCAAGATGTTCGGCGCGATGGCTGAAAAGCTTTCTGTGGCGGTCGTCAAGGGAGCAAAGATTACGGTTACAGGTGAGTTCGTTATTGAGGAATGGACGAAGCAGGACGGTTCTCAGGCGCAATCACCAACAATTCTGGTGAGGGATATTGATTTGCCGCCGCGCGGAACTCCAGGTAACGACCAGCCCCGGCAAAACAACCAGCCAAAGCAGCAAAACAGCCAGCCGCAACAGCCTAAACAGGCTAGCGAACCTCCAATGAACTTCGACGATGAAATCCCATTTTAGAAAACGGGAGTAATCATGATTACTTGCAGAAAATGCGGAGAGGAGAAACCGATCGATGGCTTCTATCCACGAAACAAAGTGTGCAAGGAATGCACCAAAAAGCGAGTCTCAGAATACCAAAAGGGCATAGGCAAGCATATTCACAATAAAGCTTGCCGTAATTACAACAAGACCGAAAAGGGGAAGATCGCCTTACAGCTTGCCAGAGATAATTACAACGAAAGCCAACCCCTAAAACAAAAGGCTAAGTGGGCCGTCAAGCGCGCCATCAAGCAGGGAAAACTAATTAGACCTGGAACGTGTGAGACCTGTGGTAGCAGTTGTACGCCAGATGCTCACCACTGCGACTACAGCAAGCCAACCGAAGTTATGTGGCTATGTAAGGCCTGCCATGTTGAATGGCACAAACACTTCAAACCTTCTTACCCTGAAGACCTAGAAGCAGCATAACCACCACCTGAACATTCTATTTCACCTCACGGAGGCGGGTTAGCCACACCCGCAATTCACTATGCGACATATATCCAACAGAAGACTTTACTCGCGTGAGCAGCTTATTCGACAGCTACAGCAAAGCGAGAAGAACTTCATTGCCACTTACTGGAGCGGAGTTAATCCGGGTGATGGGTGCTTCACTGGCGGGTGCAATCTGGTTAAGCACGACCCCTACTACGCTGGCTGGGGTGGCTGCATCGAAGAACAGAGCGAATACATCACTTACGCAGAACTGGAGCTGGTGAAGGATATATGTGAGGCGCGTCCGTGGGGTGGAAATTTCGGCGGGATGCGTCTCGGCGGCGTGGAGTATTACCTGAAACCTGAATTGAGGAAAGCAGCATGATCGGATTAACGTACGACCCTGGCATCACTCCAAACGAGCTCGTAGCCCGCCAGCGCTTCAAACCCATCAACGATATCCCACGCGAAGAAATGCTGAAGCGCGAGTCATTCCCCAGCGTGAACGAGAACAAATTCCTGACAGCGTGGTTAAACCAGAGGGCGAAGAAATGAGCGTGACGAGATATGGAATCAATGCGCAGGGAGTATTTACCAATCTTACAGATGGTGGATATGTAAGCTATCAGGACTACGAGAGGTTGGCTGCGGAGAATGCGGGGCTGAAAGAATATCTGGCCCCAGTAGGGCTAGCGGTAGAGGGAACCCCAGCCACCGACGATTTCCTGGCTGAAGTGCGGGCGCAAGCCCACAAGGAAGGCGCTCACTTTGTTGCCAACCGAATGCTGGCTGCATGGGAAGCTGGGTTTATTGATGACACGGCGAAGAACGCAGCTGACATTGCGAGGATGATCCTTACCTCCACAGAGTTTATGGCTGATGCTCCCGAAGGCGATTTCGATCGCTCGTTCGCTGATGGCGTACTCGAAGACATCGCTGCCCAGCTTCGCAAAGGAGCAGCATCATGAGCAATAAAATTTCAGCCATCCCGGTTGAACGCGACCAGTACGGTTATTGGACTCATCCGCTTTACGATGAATTTTGCGATGGGCGTGAATCTATCTCACATGATGAATTCAACGCCTGGCTGGATAAGAACGGGCTCGAATGGACGGTAGTTTACCGCGATGAAGATGATATAGACCCAGAGGTAGATGGTTACGACATTTCCGCCTGGCAGCCAGACTCACCAGATGGTGATGGATGGTTTGTTGGTTCAATTCACGACACTGAAGATGGTGCTGTATGCATCTGGTTACGCCAGGAGGCCGCCCAATGAGCAACATCGACAAACATGCATTGCGTGAAGCGGCGGTTCGCGCAGGTGGCGTGAAGTGGCAATACATGCGCGCGACGCAACATTCGAAAGCATACATAACGGACGATAAAGGTTCGACAGTCGTCAACTGCACTGATGGTGATGTTCCAGCCAAATGCGCCGGATTTCTCGAGTCCGCCAACCCTGCCGCCGTGCTGGCGCTGCTGGATGAGCTGGAAGCCGCAGAAAGCGGATTCCCTCCGCTCACCGTTGAGCGATTAATGCGCGACAAAGACGCTCTCGAGAAGCGAGTGGTTGAGCTTGAAGCGAGGATGGTGAAACTGCCTGAGCGTTACGAGGTAGATATGTGTCCTACTCCTTCCCCTGATGGGGAGTGGTATTCACGCGAAGATATATTGGCGGCTCTAGTATCTGCTGGCGTCAGATACGCCGCGGGCATCGGTAAAGGAGAGTGAGCATGTCATAGCAAACAATCCTCGATATGTGCTGTGGTTCCCGCATGTTCTGGTTCAACAAACGCGATACACGCACGCTGTTCGCTGATATCCGCAGCGAAGAGCATGAATTATGCGATGTCCGCCGCCTTGTCATCCGTCCTGATTTGATTGCTGACTTCCGCGCGCTACCGTTCTCTGATGCGTCATTCCCGGTTGTTGTGTTTGATCCACCTCATCTGGAGCGTGTCGGTCAAACGGCGTGGATGGGTAAAAAATACGGGAGATTGAACAAAAAAACTTGGCGCTCTGATCTGCGCGCCGGTTTCAAAGAGGCGTTCCGTGTATTGCGGCCACACGGTGTGCTCATCTTCAAATGGAATGAAACGCAGATCCCGGTGAGCCAGATTTTGGCTCTAACAAATGAGAAGCCTGCAATCGGCCAGCGTACCGGGAAGAACGATAAAACCCACTGGATCATCTTTGTGAAGGACTAACCCATGATCACTATTTCCAGAGAATGGCTCATGAAGACAATCGCGGAGCTTGAAGAAGAGCGCGATGCGACGCCCGGAACAGTAAACGAAGATGCGGCCAATGCGCTCGCTGCGATGAAGCTGGCGCTGGCATCGATCGAAGCGGAGCCGGTATCTGTTCAGGACGAACGTTATCAACATCTGAGTGAGATTTATCACGCGCAGGAGAAACGGCTGTTCAAGCTGGCACAGCGGATCAAGGGGGAGTCATTCGATAAGTACTCGCACTCACCATCACAGGCTATCGATGTTCTGGAGTCAGCAATTTTTGGTGAAAGCGCCGAAGAAGACAGCCGCGCCGCCATGCTTCAGGTTGCCGAACCTGTAACTACTGCTTACAAGTTGCCTATGCAGCCGCTAGTTATTGATGCCCACGGCAGGCTGCGCTTTAAAGAAAACCAGATTGTCAGGACTTTGCTGGATTACGCCACAGAGCATGGTTACGGACTCAATGAAATAGCGCGAGAGGAGTTCGACGCTGAAGACCAGATGCAGCTGGCCCAGCTGATAGGCTACAGCTTGTCGGGGTATGGAACACTGTCTTATGTGACGGATGAGTCGTATGAACGCGCAGCTGCAGCAGCACCGCAGCAGGAGGCTGAATGACACAAGGCATGAGAGAGCATCGTGCATTTGTGTTAATCGCAATGATTAACCGAAGAAAGCGCAAGCCATCATAACAAACCCGCACACAGCGGGTTTTTCTTTATCGGAGTCACCATGCACGCCAATCCAGTTATCTGGCTCATAGTCGGAATTCTGGCTATGAGCGCTATCTCTTCACTCATTCACATGTCAGAGGGCTTGTTATGGCTAAATTTGCTGTGGGCGCGTTAGTGCAGCTTAAGTCTGGAGGCATCAGAGGGATGACTGAGAGCCAGATTGAGCCGGATAGCGACCATCCGAAAGCGTGGGTGCGTTGGGATGACGGAAACTACTCGGTGCATCACGAACATGAACTTCGCGCGGCTACTGTTGATGCGCCTCGCGTGTATAAGAAGTTAGCGTAAGGAGATGATCATGACTCTCGAAGAGCAAAGGGATGAGGCACTGAAGATGCTTAAAGATGTGCTGGAGAACTACCAGTACAACAACCGGAAAGGAATCGGAATGGGTCCACTATCCAAGGCTAGAAAACTACTGGACAGGTACGGGATGTTTGACCCTGAAGCTGGAAAGAACAATACACCAAAAATCAACTAGACCGCCGCAATGGCGGTTTTTTATTGGAGATAGATAATGTCAAACAGCGAAGAGATCAAAATCGAAGGCGGCTGCATTTACGAGTCACAGAATATTGATGGCGATAATTCAAAGTTCATCGTTACAGGGGTTGGACTCTCCCGCGTCCTGTTTGCTGACTTTCCGATGATTAAATTCAACGAAAGTTATCTTGAATATTGCGTGACAAGGAAAGAATTCCAGAAGCGATTCAAGCTATCGGAGTAACAATGGAATCACACAGCCTCACACTCGATGAAGCCTGTGCATTTCTAAAGATATCAATTGGAGACAGCAATGAGCGATACACTCATGCCGATCACCGATGTGTGCGCGGCAACCGGCTACAAGAAGCCAACCATTTACGAATGGATGCGAGACGGTAAATTCCCGCGCCCAGTAAAGATAGGTCGAAGCGTAAGATGGCCTTCCAGTGAAGTCGATGCATGGATAAAGGATAAAATCACTTCTTGTCCGCGATCAGGTCAGCAATAACACCGCCCCACCACTCCATCATTTCCCTTCTCTCTTTCATATACTCCGCATGGTTATACGCGGCAGCTACTCTATTCTTTTGCTGATGCGCCAGTTGTGCTTCTATCACTTCTGGCCTGAAGCCTTGCTCATATAAAGCGGTGGATGCCGTGGCGCGGAAGTCATGCCCGGTTATCTCACCGCTTGCAAAGCCCTGATACTCGATCGCGCGGTTAATGGTGGTTTTGGCAATAGGCTGACCTGGCTTTGACGGACTTGGGAAGAGGTATTCTTTATCACCGGTCAAAGGTTTAAGTTCCTCAAGCAATGCGATAACATGCTCACACAACGGAACGCGATGTTCACGGCGTTTCTTCATTACCTCTTTAGGGATTGTCCATTCAGCCTTTTCAAAGCTGATATCCCCCCACCTGGCAAACCTAAGCTCCTGTTGACGCACGAATGTCATAACCAGCATTTTTATGCAGATGACCATAACTGGGCTTTTATAATTACGTAGTGCAACGAATAGCTGACGCAACTCTTCTGTGGTCGCTGGCCTGGCATGCGTTGTGGGCTTCTGCATTACTGCTCCCCGTAGCGCATAAGAAGGGTCAACTTCCGCTCTCAACGTGGCAACTGCATAGCAAAATACAGCCGAGCATATCTGCCTTACCTTGCCAGCAGAATAGGCATTACCAGCTTTCTCCAGTGAGCGCATTAAGGCGAGTATGTGCGCTGCCTTAACGTCCTTAACTGGTATCTTTCCAATGGACGGCAGGATGTGCTTGTCAAGGAACCCGCGGTTAACTATCTGCGTCTTCTCTGCCCACGCCTGACATTTGCGCTCATACCATTCTTCAGCGATGGATTTGAAGGTGTTCTCAGCGTCACCCATCACCATCAGCTTCTC
Source organism: Enterobacter cloacae complex sp. IR5403 (assembly GCF_049238705.1). NCBI lineage: Bacteria > Pseudomonadati > Pseudomonadota > Gammaproteobacteria > Enterobacterales > Enterobacteriaceae > Enterobacter > Enterobacter cloacae complex sp. IR5403. The sequence goes on from NZ_JBMKHP010000024.1 coordinate 6,116, forward strand.
AGTGTCTTTGACAATGGTAGGATTCTTTCCCTGCTTCACCTGCTCGCGAGCCCACTCTCTTTCTCTTCTGGCATCAGCAAGGGAAACGCCTGGGTACTCTCCAATCGTGTAGCGACCATCTTTTTTTGGTGTAAGCCAGAACCGGTAGCGCCATATTTTGGCACCGGTGGGTCTGATATCCAGATAGAGACCCTGCCCATCCTGAAGCGAGTAAGGCTTCTCCTGAGGTTTGGCATTTCTGATTTTTGTGTCGGTTAATGGCATGGCAACAGGATAAGGTGAGAAATTTGTCCGGTAGGTTATCCGGTTTTTATCCGTCTCTCAATGGACGTTGGCATAACTCGACATAAACGTGAGGGGTAAAGCATGGGGTGGGAATGGTGACGGGCATAATGTGACATAACTACACATTATTCAGTGAGGATAAGCGAGTAAGAGACGCATATCACATCCTGTAAAGTTGGTGTCGCAGTGAAAGGGAAATGAAAGGTTATTGTTTTAACAATCACGCAACGGAACCGCTACAAGGTGGTTCACATAATCAGAAAAAAGACACCCGTACCCGTACTCCCGGTTCACCGGCGTGAGGATAAACGATGAAAAAACAATTACTTTCTACCCTTGCTGCAAGCGTATTGCTGTTGAGTGCCTCTGTCGTCCAGGCGCAGGACGCGCCGTCCCGTACCGAATGTATCGCCCCGGCCAAACCCGGCGGCGGCTTCGACCTGACCTGTAAGCTGATTCAGGTCAGCCTGCTGGAGACGAAGGCAATTGAAAAACCGATGCGCGTCACCTACATGCCCGGCGGCGTGGGCGCGGTAGCCTATAACGCCATTGTCGCGCAGCGCCCTGCCGAAGCGGGCACCGTGGTGGCCTTCTCCGGCGGTTCGCTGCTGAACCTGTCGCAGGGGAAATTTGGTCGTTACGACGTGAATGACGTGCGTTGGCTCGCCACCGTAGGCACCGATTACGGCATGATCGCCGTGCGCGCGGACTCCCCGTGGAAATCCCTGAAAGATCTGCTGACCGCCATGGAAAAAGATCCGAACAGTGTGGTTATTGGCGCGGGCGCCTCTATCGGCAGCCAGGACTGGATGAAAGCCGCGCTGCTGGCGCAGCAGGCCAAAGTGGATCCGCACAAGATGCGTTACGTGGCCTTTGAAGGCGGCGGCGAGCCGGTGACGGCGCTGATGGGCAATCACGTCCAGGCGGTATCGGGCGATCTCAGCGAAATGGTGCCCTACCTGAGCGGGGATAAGATCCGCGTGCTGGCGGTCTTCTCGGAAAACCGTCTGCCGGGCCAGCTGGCAGACGTCCCAACCGCCAAAGAGCAGGGTTATAACCTGGTCTGGCCGATCATCCGCGGCTTCTTCGTCGGGCCAAAAGTGACCGACGCCGAATACCAGTGGTGGGTGGATACCTTCGCAAAACTTCAGCAAACCGAGGAGTTCAAAAAACAGCGCGATCTGCGCGGGCTGTTTGAGTTCAACCTGAACGGCAAGCAGCTGGACGAGTATGTCAAAAAACAGGTGAATGACTACCGCGAACAGGCGAAAGCCTTTGGTCTGGCGAAATAACCGGAGGCGCTATGAGTGATCGCATTTTTGCCGGGATATGGCTGCTGCTCTGCATTGGCGGCATGTTCGTCGCCTGGCAGATCCACAGCGAATACAGCTATGAACCCGTCGGGCCACGCCCCTTCCCCGTCGGCATTGTCGGCCTGATGCTGCTCTGCTCGGTGGCGCTGCTGCTGCGCCATCCGGATACCGTGGAGTGGCCGCCACGCCGTACGCTGCAACGTCTGCTGGTAATGGTAATTGTCCTGCTGATGTATGCGTGGGGCTTTGAGTGGCTCGGCTTCCCGATTGCCACCGCCCTGCTGACGATGGTGATTGGCATACTGTTTAACGCCTCGCTGCCTGCGGCGGGGATCTCCGGGGTCGTACTGGGCATTTTACTCTGGTACGCCTTCGACCGCCTGCTGGACGTGACCCTGCCACTCGGCGCATGGTTTAACTAACGGAGCACGCTATGGATACCTGGATCTATCTCTCTCAGGGGTTCGCGGTAGCGATGACCCCGGAAAACCTGGTGATCGCCCTGATCGGCTGTTTCGTCGGGACCATCGTCGGCCTGCTGCCGGGCCTTGGGCCTATCAACGGCGTGGCGATTTTACTGCCGCTGGCCTTTGCGCTGCACCTGCCTGCGGAATCGGCGCTGATCCTGCTGGCGACGGTTTATATCGGCTGCGAATACGGGGGGCGTATTTCCTCGATACTGCTTAACGTGCCCGGCGATGCCGCCGCTATCATGACCGCGCTGGATGGCTACCCGATGGCGCAGCAGGGGCGCGGCGGCGTGGCGCTCTCTATTTCTGCCGTCAGCTCGTTCTTTGGCTCCCTGATCGCCATTGGCGGCATCATCCTCTTCGCCCCGGCGCTGGCCCAGTGGTCGCTGGCGTTTGGTCCGGCCGAGTATTTTGCCCTGATGGTGTTCGCCATCGCCTGTCTCGGCAGCATGATGGCGCAGAATCCGCTGAAGTCGTTTTTGTCCGCGCTGATTGGCTTAGGGTTAGCCACCGTCGGCGTGGATGCCAACACCGGGGTTTATCGTTTTACCTTCGACAGCGTTCACCTCTCCGACGGCGTGCAGTTTATCGTCGTGGTGATTGGTCTGTTCTCTGTCTCAGAAATCTTACTGATGCTGGAGCATACCAGCAGCGGGCAGACGCTGGTGCGTAAAACCGGACGTATGCTCTTTAATGCCAAAGAGGGGGCGCAGTGTATTGGCGCCACCCTGCGTTCGTCGGTGATCGGTTTCTTCGTCGGCATTTTGCCCGGCGCGGGGGCGACTATCGCCAGCGCCATCACCTACATGACCGAGAAAAAGCTGAGCGGTAACAGCGACAGCTTCGGCAAAGGCGATATCCGCGGCGTGGCGGCGCCGGAGGCGGCGAATAACGCCTCGGCCTGCGGCTCGTTTATCCCGATGCTGACCCTCGGCGTGCCGGGCTCCGGCACCACGGCGGTAATGATGGGCGCACTGACGCTCTATAACATCACCCCGGGTCCGGCGATGTTTACCGAGCAGCCCGATATCGTCTGGGGTTTGATTGCCGCCTTGCTGATCGCCAACGTGATGTTGCTGGTAATGAACATCCCGCTGATCGGCCTGTTCACCCGCATGCTGACCATTCCCCTGTGGTTCCTGGTCCCGGCCATCGCCGCCGTCTCTGCGGTTGGGGTGTACGCGGTGCACAGCACCACCTTCGACCTGGTGTTGATGGTGCTGCTCGGCGTGCTGGGCTACATTCTGCGCAAGATGCACTTCCCGATGTCGCCGCTGATTTTAGGGTTTGTGCTGGGGGAAATGCTGGAGCAGAACCTGCGCCGCGCCCTCTCCATCAGCAACGGCAACATGGGGATCCTGTGGGAGAGCAGCGTGACGAAGATCCTGCTGGCAATGGCGATTATGGTGATTGTCGTGCCGCCGGTGCTGCGCTGGGTCCGCCGACGCCAGCACAAACCGCAGCCGGATATCGGCTGATTAGCCCCTCAACAGGGCATTGACCCACTGCTTTAACGCCTGGCGGGAGATTTTAATCCCGCCATTTTTCAGTTCTGACGGCAGCGCCAGCCAGTGTACCGGCTGCTCAAAGCGCGCCAGCCTGCCCTGAACCCACTCCGGCAACAGCGTGATATCCGTGCCCGGGTCGCATTCCACTACCGCCACCGGACGTTGCCCGTACTCGGCATCATCCAGCGGAACGACAAATGCCTGGCTTACCTGCGGATGCGTGGCGATAACGCGCTCCAGCGCTTCCGGCTGGATCCCTTCTCCGCCGCTGAAAAAGAGATTGTCCATTCGGCCCAGAATGGTCAGGCGTCCGTCATGCCACTCGCCGCGATCGCGGGTGGCAAACCAGCCCTGCTCATTGACCAGCGGCAATAATGCGCCGTCTCGCCAGTAGCCCGCCGCCATGCTTTCCGCCCGGAGCCAGACTTCACCGTTCACCACCTGAACGTCTCTGCCCGGCAGCGCGCTGCCCACGTCCGGCGCGCCGTCGGCCTCTTTGGCGCAGACGGTGGAGGCGAACTCGGTCAGACCGTAGCCGCAGAACGTACGGATCCCCTGCTCGCGCGCCTGTTCGGTCAGCGCAACGGGGATTTCCGCCCCGCCGAGCAGCACGGCTTTCAGCGCGACGGGATGGTGTGAATTAAGCAGCCGCCACAGCTGCGTTGGCACCAGCGAGGCGTGGGTACAACCCTGTAGTGCCTGCTCCAGCGGCTGTTTTTCACGCACGGTGAGACGGCCTCCGCCCTGCAACCAGCGCCACAAAATCCCCTGACCGGAGACGTGAAACAGCGGCAGAGAGAGCAGCCAGTCGTCGCTATCGCCGTAAGGCATCAGCGCCAGCACCCCTTTTGCGCTGGCAAGGTGGGCGGCACAGGTGTGCACCGCCGCTTTCGGCAAGCCGGTGGAGCCAGAGGTGAGCGTCATTGAAGCCAGCCGTTCTGCCCGCCACGTCACGCCGCCCTGCCCCTCGCGCTCTCTTAATGCCAGCGCGGGCAGACCGTCATACTCACCGTTAAGCACCAGCGCAAAACGCAGGGTCATCTGCGGCAGGAGGACGTCCAGCAGCGGACGGGGAAGCTGAGGGTTCACCGGTAAAATGCGGGCGCCGCACTGAAGCAGCGCCAGCCAGGCCAGCAGGGTCTGCGGATGGTTGTGGGCGAGCAGCATGACGCCGTCACCGTCCGTAACGCCCTGAGACTGAAAACCGGCTGCGAGACGATCGATACGCTCGCCCAGCTGAGACCAGCTGAGCGTTACATCGTCTAAACGCAGCGCGGGTTTATCGGCACGCCGGGTGCGCCAGTGCCGCCACGGCCAGTCGGTAAAACTCATCGCAGTGGCTCCAGCGCCCCGACGTCGAGGCACGGCAAGGTGCTGCCAGGCCACTGGCGAATCAGCTGGGCCTGCATCAGGTTTAGCGTATCGAGACCGGGAACGGTGTCCGGCGTTAACCATGCAGCAATGCGCGCCAGCTGCGTCAGGCCGAGGCTGGATTCGATGGATGAACTGATCACCGCAGTCAGCCCTGCGGCATGGGCCGCCGCAACCTGCTCGCGCACCTTGTCGAGGCTGCCGGTCAGCGTTGGCTTAATCACCACGGCCCTGACGCCCGGCTCGGCGGCAAACGCGAAATCGGCTTCGCGCAGGCTCTCATCCCAGGCGATGGCAATGCCGGTTTCCCGGGCGAAGGCGCGCGAGTCGTCGCGCGTTTTGCACGGCTCTTCAAGAAACACGATGCGGTTGCGGTACGCCGGGTTGACGTATTTCGCAAACTGCTGCGCCCTGAGCGGTGTCCATGCGCGGTTGGCGTCGAGGCGCAGGTGCAGATCGGGAATGGCTTCCAGTAACAGGTTGACCACCATTCCGTCGCGCACCGCTTCGTACAGGCCGACCTTTATTTTCGCCACCTTCTCGCCAGGCATCCCGGAGAGTAACGCGAAAATTTCATCCGGATCGCCGGTACAGAGCGGCGCGGCGCGATAGTTCGCCGCGTCCGGCAAACTGCCGTCCAGCTCTGCCAGCGCACAGCTGATGCCGAACGCGGCGGAAGGAACGTCCGGCAGCGCCGGATCTGCTCCCTCACGCCATTCATGCGCCCAGGCCATCAGCGCAGCCTGCGCCTCGTCCGGCGTTTCCGGGCTAAAGCCCGGAAGCGGGGCGATTTCGCCCCACCCTTCCCGCTCGCCCTGCCGAAGATGCACGAAAAAGCCGTCACGGGTTTTTAACCGCCGTTCACGCAGCACCACGCCCGCGTCCATCGGTATCTGCCAGCGGTAAACCTGCGCGCAACGCATTACGGGTTCCGTTTGTATTTGCTGAAGTCTGGCTGGCGTTTTTCGTTGAACGCGTTGCGCCCTTCCTGACCCTCTTCGGTCATGTAGAACAGCATGGTGGCGTTACCCGCCAGCTCCTGAAGGCCCGCCTGACCGTCACAGTCGGCGTTGAGGGCCGCTTTCAGGCAGCGCAGCGCCATTGGGCTGTTTTGCAGCATTTCGCGACACCAGCGCACGGTCTCTTTTTCCAGATCGGCGATCGGCACCACGGTGTTAACCAGCCCCATATCCAGCGCTTCCTGGGCGTTGTACTGACGGCACAGGAACCAGATTTCGCGGGCTTTTTTCTGGCCGACAATGCGTGCCATATAGGACGCGCCCCAGCCGCCGTCGAAGGAGCCGACTTTCGGGCCAGTCTGACCGAAAATGGCATTTTCCGCCGCGATCGTCAGGTCACACATCATGTGCAGCACGTGACCGCCGCCGATGGAATACCCTGCCACCATCGCGACCACCGGTTTTGGACAGGTGCGGATCTGGCGCTGGAAATCCAGCACGTTCAGGTGGTGCGTGCCCGCATCATCCTGGTATCCGCCGTAGTCACCGCGGACTTTCTGATCGCCGCCGGAGCAGAAGGCTTTTTCCCCTTCCCCGGTGAGGATGATGACGCCGATAGTGTCGTCGTAGCGGGCATCCGCCAGCGCCTGGATCATCTCTTTTACGGTCAGCGGACGAAATGCGTTGCGCACCTGTGGACGGTTGATGGTGATTTTGGCGATACCATCGGCGGATTTGTGGTAACGAATGTCGGTGTAGCCTTCGGAGCAGTCCTGCCATTCAACCGGCGCGTAAAGCATGTGTTCATCAGGATAGATCATAGCGTGTCCTTTGTTCGATAACGCAGTATCTGAGCCAGACTCGCGGCAACCGCTTCCGGGTTGTCCCGGTGGGCGTTGTGTCCGGCGTGAGGGATAGCATGACGCGTGGCGTTGAGTTCAGCAGCGATGGCTGCAAACTTCCCGTCACGTTCGCCATAGAGATAGTCAAAAGAAAAATCACGCGCGGTGAGCGCGGGACGTAAATCAGGCTGAACGGCAAGCGAGGTGGCTTCCAGCATCTCTGCCAGCCTCGGGCCGTTGTTCCGGCTGCGCAGCGCGATCAGCGCCTTGCGCTGTTCATCCGTAAGGGAGGCAAAGACCGGCTGTTGATACCAGTCGGCAAAGACGGCCTCCAGCGGCTCACTGCGAAAGCGTGACGCCCAGCGGCGGTCAGAGGTCAGCCGCGCATGGCGCGCATCGGCGTCTTGCAGGCCCGGGTGTCCACCTTCCACAATCACCCCGTCTAACCCCGCAGGATGCTGGCAGGCATGGAACATCGCAATGCGGCCGCCGAGGGAGTACCCCACGAGCCAGTATTTTAGTATGTTGTAACTAACAAGGGTATGCGTGAGCAATTCACTTACCTCTGCAAACCCCGTCACGCCCGTATCCGCTGAACCACCGTGCCCGGGCAGGTCAAGGTAGAGCCGGGGGTAGTCATGCAGCGACGCCCCGACAGCCTGCCACTCGCGACAGTCGCCGGAAAAACCGTGCAGGAAAACCAGCCAGGGGTAGCCTGGTTTTCCTGGCTGGGTGACGCCTGCGAGGATCACAGGTGACTCACCTGCGCCAGCAGATGTTGCAGCTTCTGCGCGCCGTCAGCATCGTTTACCACCAGCTCAATCAGCGTCGCGCCAGGCTGCCGCCAGGCGGTGTTCAGCGCCGTCTCCAGCGCGTCCCAGTTTTCCGGGCGATGGTACTTGAGGCTGAACATGGCGGCGGCGTGTTCGAACTGCACGTTTTGCGGCATCAGATAGAAGCGCTCACGCTCGCTTTGCGGCGTCGGCAGCAACGAGAAAATCTGCCCGCCGTTATTGTTCACAACAATCAGCACGAACGGGGCCGACGCCTGACGCAGGAGCGCCAGCGCGTTGAGATCGTAGAGCGCTGAGAGATCCCCCACAATCGCCAGCGTGGACTTCGCGCTGGCCCGCTGTACGCCAGCGGCAGTGGAGATCAGGCCGTCAATGCCGCTCGCGCCCCGGTTGCTGTACACCGGATATCCCGCCGGCAGCTGCGAAAAGGCGTCAATCAGGCGCACCACCAGGCTGTTACCGACAAAAAGTTGTCCCTGCTCGGGAAGATATTTGCGGATACGGTGCGCCAGCCCGGCTTCACTGAATTCCTCGCACTGGGCTTTGGTGAGTTCCCACGCCTGACGTGACAGCGCCGGGATCTCCACCGCCCAGGGTTTGCGTTTTTCCGCCGGATGCAATTCCAGCCAGCTGTCAATATCGCTCACCAGGCGGCGGCCACGATGGTGCGCCGGGTCAAGGCGTCCTTCGAGCGGGTCCACCAGCCAGTACTCTTCAGGCGTACAGGTGGCCTGCCACTGGAGCAGACGCTTACCCGTCAGACTCGATCCCAGCTGGACGACAATCTGCGCCTGCGCCAGCTCGGTGACCGCTTTCGCGTTACCCAGCCAGAGGTCGGCGCAGGGCAGCGGCTGGCCCGTCTGGGAAAGCACGTCACCAATCAGCGGCCAGCCAAGCGTTTGTGCCCACTCCGCCGCCAGCTTGCCTTCCGCCGCACTCATCCGCCCGGCAATCACCACGCCGCGCTTCTGGCGCCAGAAGAACCAGTCGCGCTGTTTTGCGCTTTCCAGATGCGTCTGCTCGCGCAGCCAGGGTTTTTCGCTTTCCCACCAGTCTCCCAGCTGCTGTTGCCAGGCGAGGCCGGTATCGTTCATTTCACCGTACAGCGGCTCGGCAAACGGGCAGTTAATGTGTAGCCCGCCGCTGCGCAGTGCGTTCATGGCGTGGTCGAGAGTTGAGACCAGCCAGCTGGCGGGAATGTCCTGAGTGGGGCGCGGCAACGAGACCGTCTGTGAAGGATGCGAGGCAAAAATGCCAGGCTGACGAATCGCCTGGTTAGCGCCGCAGTCAATAAGTTCCGGGGGACGGTCGGCGGTGAGTAAAATCAGCTTTTCACCGGTTAATCCCGCTTCAATCAGCGCCGGATAGAGGTTCGCCACCGCCGTGCCGGAGGTGACTATCACCGCCACGGGCGCTTTGCTGACTTTCGCCAGCCCGAGCGCCAGATGGCCCAGGCCACGCTCATCAAAATGGGTGTGGTGAATAAAAGCCCGGTTTTCCGCGCCAGCAAGGGTGAGCGGCGTGGAGCGAGAGCCCGGGGCAATACACACATGCCTGACACCATGACGGGTCAGGGCTTCAAGGATCACCGCCGCCCAGCGTCGGTTAAAAGAACTTACTGACATGAGATTGTCCAGTATCAAGAATGCGACACAGTATAAATAATAGAAAAAGTCAGAATTTTGATATGAATCGGGATTGCACGAAACAGTATTAATCCCTCAGGAGAAGGGAACGCAGCCCGGCGGCCTTGTTTTCGATCTCCTGCCACTCCTGCTCCGGATCGGAGCCGCTGACGATGCCCGCCCCCGCATAAAGACGCAGCGCAGCGTCGTGAACGCGGGCGGAGCGTAATGCCACACAGAATTCGCTCTGATCGCGCGATAGATAGCCCGCCGATCCGGCGTACCACTCCCGGTCAAACGGCTCCACTTTCGCAATAAATTCTCGCGCCGCCTGTCGCGGCAACCCGGCCACCGCCGCCGTCGGTTGCAGAATATGCAGACACTGCTCGTCGTCAGGCTGTTTAAGTTCGGTCCAGATACAGCGGCGTAAATGCTGCACCTTGCGCAGACGCAGCACCTGCGCAGGCAGGATCTCCAGCGTCCGGGTATGGTGCTGAAGACGCTGGCAGATATCTTCCACCACCAGCATATTTTCCCGCTGATTTTTATCGTCGTTCATCAGCCAGTCGCCCAGACGCTGGGCCTGCTTATCGTCAGAATGGCTGGCCACGGTGCCTGCCAGCGCTTCAGTACGCAGCAGCGTGCCGCGTCGCCGCCACAGGCGCTCGGGCGTCGAGCCGAGGAACGCGTTGCTGGCGTCAAAGACCATACAAAAATGATAGCAGTTGAGGTTTAACGCGCGGCTGGCGGCCATCAGCGCGATGGCGTTCACGGGCTGCTGGCACTGCACATCGGTGGCACGTGCGAGCACCACTTTCTCAAAATCGCCGCGAGCAAGGGTATCCGTCGCCTGGCGAATCAACGCCAGCCATTCCGGTTTTTCCGGATGATGGGTTTCCTGCACAATCTGCACGGACAACGGGCGGATCGGCGCGGCGTCGCGCAGGTTATCGACAAAATTCAGCGCCTCACGGGCATCTTCCCGCAGCGACGTTTCGCTCCACAGTTGCAGACGCAGCGTGGCGACCCCGCCAGACCGTCGCCAGAGAAGGCGCGGTAAAAACAGCTTGCCCTGCGCCGGGTTGAAGGCGTTCAGGCCGCAGATACGGGTGTCATTGGCTACGTCGTGGGTGTGCAAAAACCGCGAGGCCGAAGCCAGAGAATCAAACTGGGCGAGGCTTCCGAGCGCGGCAAGTTCTTCATCGCCGCTGCGCTGTTGCCAGTAAAACTGAGGATAGCATCGCTGCACACCCAGCCAGGCCAGCGGATCGAAGGCGTCGTTTAACGGGAAAGAGACATCGAAATGGCGTAAACCGGGTGTAGCTGGCAATGCTTGCGCAAGCTGAGTGCGCAGGCTTTGCAGCGCGAGGAAAATCGAGTGCACGCGAACCTCTCCCTGTTAAAGCCTTATATTATACGGGGTACTGACGATAAATAGCAGTACCCACGTGTAGGGAGTGGTTTACCGGCTTAACGACGGGCTAACAGCAGACCCAGCACCAGCCCTACGGCCGCACCGACCCCAATGCCCTGCCACGGTTTTTCATGCACATAATCGTCGGCACGATAAACCGCCTGTTTGGCGCGGTAGTAGTAATTGTCGGAGGCGTTACTGACGCGGTTTTTCACGTCATGCAGCGCCTGCTCGGCGCGGGCTTTGAGCTCAATGTACTTCTGATCGGCAGGATCGCCTGAAGAGCGCAGCACTTCTTCCAGCGTTTCGCTTAGCAGCGTCAGGTCGTCGTCGACTCGGGTATCCCAGGATTGAAATGACATATTTTTCTCCATGTTAGTACACCAGTCCGGTAACTATAGACAACGTCTTGCTATTGCGCCTGTTTCGCTTCGCGCGCCATGCCGATGTGTGGGATGCCGTCTTCGTCGTAAATGTCCGTGACCGGGGTAAAACCAAAATGACCATAGAATGATTGCAAATGCGCCTGCGCGCCCAGGTATAACGCCTTGTCCGGCCACTGTTTCTGGCATGCGTCCAGCGTTTTTTCCATCAGCTGATAGCCCAGCTTTTCACCGCGCGCGCGGCCGCTGATAATGACGCGGCCAATGACGACAGGGTCAAAATCCTCTTCGCTTTTCAGAATCCTCGCATACGCCACCAGTTCGTTATCGCGCCAGCCGAGGATGTGCCGGTTCTCGCCGACCAGGTCATCGCCGTCGATATCCTGATACGGGCAGGTTTGTTCAACCACAAAGACTTCGCAGCGCAGCTTGAGCAGGGCGTAGAGTGATTGCACGGTCAGTTCGCTGTGGTGTAGATCTTGCCACTGGATCATGTGTTTCTCCTTCCTGGGGTTCATCACGTTATACTAAACCCCTTCCCATTCGGCAAAGGGCTGATTGCGTTATGGAACTGATTTTTCTGGGTACGTCCGCCGGGGTGCCAACCCGCTCACGAAACGTGACGGCGATTCTGCTGGATCTTAAGCATCCTACCCGCGGTGGGCTGTGGCTGTTTGACTGCGGTGAGGGTACGCAGCATCAGCTGCTGCATACCTCCTACCACCCGGGGAAAGTGGATAAAATATTTATCACCCATCTGCACGGCGACCATCTGTTTGGCCTGCCGGGCCTGCTGTGCAGCCGTTCAATGGCCGGTAACGCTAACCCGCTGACCATTTATGGCCCTGCGGGTATTCAGGAATTTGTTGAAACCACGCTGCGCCTGAGCGGCTCGTGGACCGATTATCCGCTGGAGGTGGTTGAGATCGGCGAGGGTCTGGTGTTCGATGACGGAGATTATCAGGTGCGCGCTTACCCGCTTAACCATCCGGTGGAATGCTACGGCTATCGCGTTGAGGAGCATGACAAGCCCGGGGCGCTGAACGCCGCCGCGTTGCAGGCCGATGGGGTGAAACCTGGCCCGCTGTTCCAGCGTCTGAAGCACGGCGAGACCGTCACGCTGGAAGACGGGCGCGTCATCAACGGTCAGGATTACCTCGACCCGCCGCAGCCAGGCAAAAAACTGGCTATTTTTGGGGATACCGCCCCCTGCCCTTCGGCGCTGAGGCTTGCCGGGGGTGTGGATGTGATGGTGCATGAGGCGACGCTGGAAGCGGCGATGGAAGAAAAAGCCAACAGCCGGGGGCACAGCTCAACGCGTCAGGCGGCGCAGCTGGCGCGTGAGGCTGGCGTCCGGAAACTGATTGTCACTCACGTCAGCTCACGCTATGACGTCCGCGGCGCTGAAACCCTGCTGGCAGAGTGTCGGGAAGTATTTCCGGCATGCGAGCTGGCGGAAGATTTTGCTCAGGTCAGCGTTTAGTCCTTCATTTTTCCCTCAGCGTGCCGATAACGATTAAAAGGCCAGCATTTCTCTTGAGGGTAGAATGGATAATTTCCAGAAAGATATTGATGACAGGGCGAACCTGACCCTGTCCAACCGTTTTGAACTGTTGCTGTTCCGTCTTGGCACCTCTCTGAACGAAAATAAATCCGAGCTGTTCGGCATCAACGTGTTCAAATTGCGCGAAATTGTGCCGATGCCGACCTTCACCAAACCGGCGGGAATGAAGTCTCCGCTGATGGGGATGGTGAACATTCGCGACCAGGTGATCCCGGTGATCGATCTGGCCGCCGTCGCCGGCTGCAAGCCAGCCACCGGGCTGAACATTTTGCTCATTACCGAATATGCCCGCAGCGTGCAGGCATTTGCCGTGGAATCGGTGGAAAACATCATGCGTCTGGACTGGAAGCAGGTGCACGCCGCGGAAACCGCCGTCAGCGGTCGCTACATTACCAGCATTGCCTGCCTGGACGAGAAGACCGATACCAACGATCTGGCGATGGTGCTCGACGTGGAGCAGATCCTGTACGACATCACCCCGGCGAATCACGATCTGCACGCCACCCATCTGGAAACCACCAAATTCAACATCAAGCCTGGCTCGGTCGCGATTGTTGCAGAAGATTCGAAAGTGGCGCGCTCAATGCTGGAGAAGGGATTACAGGCGATGGAGATCCCGGCTCAGCTGCATATCACCGGCAAAGATGCGTGGGAGAAAATCACTCAGCTGGCCGCGCAGGCTCAGGCTGAAGGCGTCCCCGTTACCGATAAGATTGCCCTGGTATTAACCGACCTCGAAATGCCGGAGATGGACGGCTTTACGCTGACGCGCAAAATCAAAACCGACCCGGTACTGAAAGATATTCCGGTGGTGATCCACTCGTCTCTTTCCGGCAACGCGAACGAAGATCATATTCGCAAAGTGAAGGCGGACGGCTATGTGGCGAAGTTTGAGCTGAACGAGCTGTCGTCGGTCATTGAAGAGGTGCTGGACCGCTCGATGAAGAAGATTGAAGGGCCGCTTATAAGCAGGAAGCAGTTAGCTTAGTCGGGTGGCGCTTCGCTTACCCGACCTACAAAACCCGTAGGCCCTGCAAGCGTAGCGCCGCTGGGCAATAAAAAAGGCAACTTTCGTTGCCTTTTTGCTTTCACCTTACATCAGCGGCATCGCGCGCTGCACAATCTCAATCAGCGGCTGCGGATAGATACCGAAGATCAGCACCAGCAGCGCGGAGATGAGAACCACAATCCCGCCGGCGCTGTACTGCCAGTTGGTTGGCGCATCACGGTTGAGCTGCTGAGGCGCGCTCAGGTACAGGCTCACCGCGACGCGCAGGTAGTAGTAGAGACCAATCGCGGAGCCGATAACGACACCCGCCGTCAGCCACCACAGACCCGCCTGCACACCGACGGCCAGCACGTAGAACTTACCGATAAAGCCCAGCGTCATCGGGATACCCGCCAGAGAGAGCATCATCACGGTCATTACCGCAGACAGAATCGGACGGTGCCAGAACAGACCACGGTAGGAGAACAGGGAATCTGCATCCGGGCCACGGTACGGGCTGGACATCAGGCTCACCACGCCGAACGCGCCGAGGCTGCTGAACAGGTAACCGGCCAGATACACACCCACGGTTTCCATCGACATCTCACCGCTTTGCAGCGCAATCAGCGCAACCAGCAGGTAGCCCAGATGGGAGATAGAGGAGTAGCCCAGCAGACGCTTGATGTTGGTCTGGCTCAGCGCCATCAGGTTACCGAAGATGATGGACACGAACGCGATAATACCCAGCACCACGCGAACCGCTTCGCTGTCGCCCACCGGGGCGTACAGGAACAGACGCATGACCACACCGAAGATAGCGATTTTACTCGCCGTCGCCAGGAAGGTAGAGACCGGTGCAGGCGCACCCTGGTATACGTCTGGCGTCCACAGGTGGAACGGAACCAGAGAGAGTTTAAAGCCAAGGCCAACAATCATCATGCCCAGACCCGCCAGCAGCAGCGGCTCATGCATCATGCCGTCGCCGAGGCTCTTACCGAGCGCCATGAACGAGAGGTTACCCGTCTGTGCGTAAAGCAGCGCGATACCGAACAGCAGGAACGACGACGCGGCAGCAGACAGGATCGTGTACTTGATACTCGCTTCCAGAGAGCGCTTCTGACGGAAGGCGTAACCAATCAGGCCGAACAGCGGCAGTGAGATCAGCTCAATACCGAGGAACAGCGCGGCCAGGTGGTTCGCGTTCGCCAGCAGAATGCCGCCCAGTGCGGCAATCAGTACCAGCAGGTAAAACTCTTCTTTGTTGTCGTTGTAACCTTCGAGCCACGGGTACGCAAAGGTACAGGTTGCCAGGCTCGCCAGCAGCACCAGACCGGTGTAGAGCATGGCGTAACCGTCAACGCGCATCAGCGGCGTGACGTCCATCGCTCCCGCCTGGCCAACAAACCAGAGAGAGACTAACGCAGCGTTCAGACCCAGAACGGACAGGGTCGCATTCAGGAAGTGATTGCGTCGCCACGCAATGGAGAGCATCACAACCACCACCGTCAATCCGACGATCAGCAGCGGTAGCAGCGCGATCAGTTGTTGTGGAGTTATTGTCATGGCGAATTACGGCCTTGTAGTAGAAGCAGAATTAACAAACCACTGCTGGATGTTACCCATCGCGGAGTGCGAGGTATCCAGAATCGGCTGCGGATAGAAGCCCAACAGCACCAGCAGTACGACCAGCAGCAGGATGATGAACAGCTCACGCAGCGACATCCCCGGCAGTTCTTGTGCAGCAATTTCACTCTTCGCTTTACCGAAGTAAGCGCGGTGCAGCATCGCCAGCGAGTACACGGAGGCAAATACCAGACCAAAGGTGGAGATGACGGTGATCGTCGGTACCACGTTGAAGCTGCCGAACAGGATCATAAACTCGCCGACGAAGTTACCGGTACCCGGCATACCCAGAGTCGCCACCGCGAAGAACATGGAGAGCGCTGGCAACCATTTCATTTTGCCCCACAGACCGCCCATCATACGCATGTCGCGGGTATGCAGACGTTCGTACAGCTGGCCACACAGGATGAAGAGACCGGCAGCGGACAGGCCGTGCGCAATCATCTGGATCACCGCGCCCTGGTACGCCAGCTGGCTGCCGGTGTAGATGGCAATCAGCACGAAGCCCATGTGGGAAACGGAGGTGTAAGCAATCAGACGTTTGATGTCGTACTGCGTGAAGGCCATCCATGCACCGTAGAAGATACCGATCACGCCAAGCCACATGGCAATCGGCGCGAACTCTGCGGAGGCGTTCGGGAACAGCGGCAGGGAGAAACGCAGCAGACCGTAGGCCGCCGTTTTCAGCAAGATACCCGCCAGGTCAACGGAACCCGCCGTAGGCGCCTGAGAGTGCGCGTCCGGCAGCCAGCCGTGCAGCGGTACGACCGGCATTTTCACCGCGAAGGCGATGAAGAAACCGAGCATCAACAGGTATTCCACGCCGTGGGACATCGGGGTCTTCAGCAGATCTTCATAGTTGAAGGTCCAGACGCCGGTCGCGTTGTAATGCACAAACACCAGCGCCAGGATGGCAATCAACATCACCAGACCACTCGCCTGGGTGTAGATGAAGAACTTGGTGGCCGCCGTGATACGCGTTTTACCGTCGGACGCCTTATGGCCCCACAGCGCGATCAGGAAGTACATCGGCACCAGCATCATCTCCCAGAAGAAGAAGAACAGGAACATGTCGATGGCCAGGAACACGCCGATCACGCCGCCCAGGATCCACATCAGGTTCAGGTGGAAGAAGCCCTGGTATTTTTCGATTTCTCGCCAGGAGCAGAGTACCGCCAGAACGCCGAGCAGACCGGTCAGCACCACCATCAGCAGCGACAGACCGTCAATCGCGAGGTGGATCGTGATACCGAAACGTGGGATCCACGGCAGAATGAACTCAGACTGCCACTGCGGAAGGCCCGCAGACTGGGTCAGTGAGTAGCCACCCTGCAACCACAGTTGCAGGCCAAGCGCGAGCGTCAATCCCATGGTGATCAGCGCGATCCAGCGCGGCATCTTCACGCCAAAGCGTTCGGTCTGCCAGCACAGGAAGCCGCCGATGAAGGGAATTAATATTAGCCAGGGTAGTAACATGGCGATTTTTATTCCTTGTTAAAGTCCCTCAGGGACCGATTTTCAACGAATTCGACAAAATTCACGTTTGAGTGCGGGCCTTTTGCCCGGTAACGCTTCGCTTACCGGGCCTACGGTCCGTAGGTCGGGTAAGCGCTAGCGCCACCCGACAATCCCCGCTAACTCAAAATCAACGCAACACCATCAGCAGCGCCAGTACGACAACCGCACCGATGCTCATGGACGCCACATACCAGCGCAGATAACCGTTCTCGCTGAACAGCAGGCCTTTACCTGCAAAGCGAGAGAGGATCGCCGGGATATTCATCAGGCTGTTCAGTGGATCGCGCTTCAGCAGCCACGCAATGCCCAGGAACGGCTTCACGAAGATCATGTCGTACAGCCAGTCGAAGCCCCATGCGTTGTACCACCAGGTGCCCAGCAGACGGCCCGGCGCGCTGTTGGCAACGGCAGTCACCAGCGTGCGTTTGCCCAGCCACAGCCATGCGGCAATCAGGATGCCCGCGATAGCCACAACGCCGGAGGTGATTTCAAGCGTCAGAACGCGACCGTGCTCAAGCTCGGTTGTCGCCGGCAGTACGCCCTGCAACGGTGGCACAATCATCGCGCCAACGAAGGTGGACAGGACCAGCAGCACAATCAGCGGCAGGTGGTGGGTAATCCCCTTCCCTGCGTGAGCGTGAATTTGTTCTTTACCGTGGAAGACGATGAAAATCATACGGAAGGTGTACAGGGAAGTCATAAACGCACCGACCAGACCCGCAACCATCAGATTGATATGACCATTCGCCATGGCGCCCGCCAGGATTTCGTCCTTACTGAAGAAGCCCGCAGTGATCAGCGGCAGTGCCGCCAGCGCCGCGCCGCCTACCAGGAAGCAGACATAAACCAGCGGGATGGACTTACGCAGTCCGCCCATTTTGAAGATGTTCTGCTCGTGGTGGCAGGCCAGGATCACCGAACCGGATGAGAGGAACAGCAGCGCTTTAAAGAACGCGTGCGTCATCAGGTGGAAAATGGCCGCGTCCCACGCCTGAACGCCCAGCGCCAGGAACATGTAACCAATCTGGCTCATGGTGGAGTATGCGAGCACGCGCTTGATGTCGGTCTGCACCAGCGCGGCAAAGCCTGCCAGCACCAGCGTAACCGCACCGACAATACCCACCAGATGCAGAATTTCCGGGGTCATCAGGAACAGGCCATGGGTACGCGCAATCAGGTAGACACCGGCGGTGACCATGGTCGCGGCGTGGATCAGCGCGGAGACAGGGGTTGGACCCGCCATCGCGTCGGCCAGCCATGTCTGCAACGGCAGCTGCGCGGATTTACCCACAGCGCCACCCAGCAGCATCAGCGTTGCCCACCACAGCATGTTGTTGCCTGCTTCGAAGTGCGCCGGCGCCAGTTCCACCATTTCGCGGAAGTTCAGCGTGCCCAGTTCGTTGTAAAGAATGAACAGCGCGAAAGCGAGGAACACGTCACCCACACGGGTCACGACGAACGCTTTCATGGCCGCTGCGCCATTCTTCGGATCGGTGTAGTAGAAACCGATCAGCAGGTAAGAGCACAGACCCACGCCTTCCCAGCCCAGATACATCAGCAGCAGGTTATCGGCCAGCACCAGGACCACCATGCTGGCGATAAACAGGTTGGTGTAGGCGAAGAAGCGGGAGTATCCCTCTTCACCGCGCATGTACCAGGAGGCGAACATGTGGATCAGGAAGCCGACGCCGGTCACCACGGAGAGCATGGTCAGAGACAGACCATCCAGCACCAGGTTGAAACCGATGTTGAAATTACCGACCGACATCCAGTTCCACAGCGGTACGCTGTAGGCCTGACGTCCATTGTTAAAGAAGTCGATACCCGCATACGCTGTGACCAGCGCAGCCAGGCCGATAGAGCCAATGCCCACGGTGGCAGACAGATTCTCAGACCAGCGGCCGCGAGAAAACGCCAGCAGCACGAAGCCAATCAGCGGAAAAATAATGGTTAAGGCAAGCATGTTCATCCACGCAACTCACTTACTGAATCGATGTTCAGGTTCTGGCGGCGACGATGGAGCTGTAGCAACAGCGCCAGGCCAATACTCGCTTCAGCAGCCGCGAGACTGATGGCGAGAATGTACATCACCTGACCATCGGTCTGGCCCCAGTAGCTGCCGGCGACCACAAAGGCCAGCGCGGAAGCGTTGATCATGATTTCCAGACCGATCAGCATAAACAGCAGATTGCGGCGGATAACCAGACCGGTTAAGCCCAGAACGAATAAAATCGCAGCGAGGATCAGTCCATGTGTTAAGGGGATCATGCGCGTTCCTCCGTTTTTCTTTTCGCGCGGTCGTCAGTGCGGTTGCTCAGCACCTCGCCAGCACGCTCTTCGCGGCCAACGTGGAAGGCCACAACCAGACCCGCCAGCAGCAGCATTGAGGCCAGCTCAACCGCCAGAACGTACGGACCAAACAGGGTGATACCCACGGCTTTCGCGCTGATTGGCGTCCCGTCGATACCCTGGTCGTTGACGCCCAGAATGGCGTAAACAATCACCGCCAGCATGATGGCCGACAGAATCGCCGGGCCAATCCACACCTGCGGTTTTAACCACTGACGTTCCTGCTCAATTTCAGAGCCGCCCAGGTTGAGCATCATCACCACGAACACGAACAGCACCATGATGGCCCCGGCGTAGACGATGATTTCCAGCGCACCGGCGAAGTGCGCGCCCAGCGCAAAGAACACCCCGGAAATAGCCAGCAGCGAGATGATTAAATACAGCAGCGCATGCACCGGATTGGTGTGCGTGATCACTCGCAGCGTAGCCAGGATGGCGATAAGGCCACAGATATAAAAAGCGAATTCCATTGCCCTCTCCTTACGGTAACAGGCTCTTGACGTCGATAGGCTTAGCTTCGTTCTCTGCTTCGCCTTTATCTTTGCCGTCGATTGCCATACCCGCCATCCGGTAGAAGTTATATTCCGGGTATTTGCCCGGACCGGAAATCAGCAGATCCTCTTTCTCGTACACCAGATCCTGACGCTTGTACTCACCCAGCTCGAAGTCTGGAGTCAGCTGAATCGCCGTGGTTGGGCACGCTTCTTCACACAGACCGCAGAAGATGCAGCGTGAGAAGTTGATGCGGAAGAACTCAGGGTACCAGCGGCCATCTACCGTCTCTGCTTTTTGCAGAGAGATACAGCCCACCGGACACGCTACCGCACACAGGTTACAGGCAACGCAACGCTCGGAACCGTCCGGGTCGCGCGTCAGCACGATACGTCCACGGTAGCGCGGCGGCAGATATACCGGCTCTTCCGGGTACATCCGGGTTTCGCGTTTGGCAAACGCATGCAGGCCGATCATCCAGATACTGCGTACCTGGGTGCCGAAACCTACCAATAATTCTTTTAAGGTCATGATCTCAAAGCCCCTTATGGCTGCTGCCAGAGAATGACAGCCGCCGTTACCAACAAGTTGACGAGCGTCAGCGGCAGGCACACTTTCCAGCCGAAGGACATTACCTGGTCATAACGCGGACGCGGTAACGCTGCGCGAATCAAAATGAACATCATCATGAAGAACGCGGTTTTCAGCGCGAACCAGATGAACGGCGGTAAGAACGGGCCATGCCAGCCACCAAAGAACAGCGTTACCATCAACGCGGAAATGGTGACGATACCGATGTACTCGCCCACGAAGAACAGACCGAACTTCATACCGGAATATTCAATGTGGTAACCGTCGGCCAGTTCCTGTTCGGCTTCTGGCTGGTCAAACGGGTGACGGTGACACACCGCCACGCCCGCGATGGCAAAGGTAATAAACCCAAAGAACTGCGGGATAACGTTCCAGATGTCGGCCTGGTTGTTGACGATGTCGGTCATGTTAAATGAACCGGCCTGCGCCACCACGCCCATCAGGGAGAGACCCAGGAACACTTCGTAGCTCAGCGTCTGCGCGGAAGCACGCATCGCACCCAGCAGCGAGTATTTGTTGTTACTGGACCAGCCTGCGAACAGCACCGCGTAAACCGCGAGGCCTGCCATCATCAGGAAGAACAGAATGCCGATGTTCAGGTCAGCCACCACCCAGGTCGGGCTGACCGGAACGATAGCAAACGCCAGCAGCAGCGAGGTGAAGGCGATCATCGGCGCCAGCGTAAAGATCACGCGGTCCGAGAAGCGCGGAACCCAGTCCTCTTTAAAGAACATCTTGATCATGTCCGCGACCAGCTGGAGTGAACCACCCCAGCCCACGCGGTTCGGTCCGTAACGGTTCTGGAACAGACCGAGCAGACGACGTTCACCAAAGCTCATGAACGCGCCGCAGGTGACGACCACCAGCAGAATCACAACCGCTTTCAGAATGCTCAGCAGGATGTAGATAAGATCCGGCGTTAACCAACTCATGCTTTTGCCTCCTGAAGGTTATCAAGATGCGCACCCGCCAGGACCGGCGCGATGCCAGGCATACCCATCGGCAGACCCACCTGCCCTGCTGACAGGCGTTCAGAAATAATCAGCGGCAGGCTGATTGTCTGGCCGTCGTAGCTAAAGGCAATGTTCGCACCCGCGTTAACGCCAAGCTTCGCGGCATCCGCCGGGTTGAGCTTGATGTAAGGCTGCGGCATACGCTGCTGGAATACCGGAGAACGCTGGGACAGCTCGTCGCTACCGAACAGATGGTAGTACGGTGCAATACGCCAGTGACCTTCCTGCGCCTGGAAGCTCGCCGGAACGGTGGTGAAGAAGTCCAGACCGGTTTCGGAGGCTTCAATCAGACGCACGCCCGGATCGCCGTGGCGCAGGTGACCGCCCACTTCAGCCTGGAACTTGTTCCATGCCTGCGGGGAGTTCCAGCCCGGTGCCCATGCAAACGGGATTTGCGAACGCGGCGCAGACGGCTGGTTGTTCCCTTCCATCGAGAAAGCGAACATGGTGTCTTTATCCTGCGGCTGTCGCGGTTCGTGCACGCTGATGTTGGCGCGCATCGCAGTACGACCGCTGTAGCGGTGCGGCTCACGCGCCAGTTTCTGGCCGCGAATGCGGAAGCTTGCGTCAGGCGCGGCGTCTTTAATGCCCGCCAGCTGAGGCAGTTTCTCAACAACCGCGTCGATAACGTGGTCGAGCTGCGTCCAGTCCACTTCACGGCTCTGCACGGTGCTGTGCAGAGAGTGCAACCAGCGCCAGCTTTCCAGCATCACGGTGTTGCTGTCGTAGTAGGCCGGGTCATAAACCTGGAAGAAACGCTGGGCGCGGCCTTCGTTATTGATCACCGTCCCGTCGCTTTCTGCGAAGCTTGCCGCAGAGAGCACGAGGTGCGCTTTGTCCATGATCGCGGTGCGCTGATGGTCGATAACCATCACCAGCGGCGCTCTGGAGAGCGCGGCGTCAACGCGAGCGGCAGAAGCATGGCGATGCAGGTCGTTTTCCAGCACCACAACGGCGTCAGCGGCACCGGATTCCAGTTCGCTTAACGCGTCTTCCAGCGAGCCGCCGCCAATCATACCCAGACCGATACTGTTCACCGCACGGGCAATCATGGTGACACCGACGTCAGCGCCGCGGCCCTTCAGGGCTTTGGCAACGTTTGCTGCGGCCTGGATGATTTCAGCGCTACCGGCGTTGGTACCGGAAATAATCAGCGGTTTCTTCGCCCCCGCCAGCGCCTGAACAATCACGTCGACCTTGTTTTGCAGGTCGCGATCCAGTTCAACGGCCGGCGAGTTGCTGTCCAGCGCGTGGGCAATGGCAAAGCCGAGGCGCGCCTGATCTTCAACCGGCGCGCAGTAGGTCCACGCGGCGATATCGTCCAGACGGGTGTTGTCGACGTTAGTCACAAACAGAGGATGCTTCGCGCGCTGACCGATGTTGAGGATGGCCGCAATCTGCCAGTCAGCCACTTTCTGCGCCGCTGCCATTTCACGTGCTTTACCTTTCACCGCCTGACGAACCGCCAGAGCCGCGCGGGCGCCGGTCTGCGTCAGGTCTTCACCCAGCACCAGAACCGCATCATAGGATTCGATTTCGCGCAGCGCAGGCGTATGAATGCCGCCTTCACGCAGCACTTTCAGCACCAGCTGGAGACGTTCCTGCTCGCCCTGGGCGATACCGGTGTAGAAGTTTTCCGCCCCAACCAGCTCGCGCAGCGCGAAGTTGCTTTCGATACTGGCGCGCGGGGAGCCGATGCCGATCACTTTCTTCGACTGACGCAGAATATCTGCCGCGCCCTGCATCGCCTGCTCAGCGTTGAGGGTAATGACGTCATCGCCACGGCGCTGAACCGGCTGACGCGGACGGTCTTTCAGGTTCACATAGCCATAGCCGAAACGACCGCGGTCGCAGAGGAAGTAGTGGTTAACGGTACCGTTGTAACGGTTTTCGATACGACGCAGTTCGCCGTAACGTTCACCCGGGCTGGTGTTACAGCCGAGGGAGCACTGCTGGCAGATGCTTGGCGCAAACTGCATGTCCCATTTACGGTTGTAACGTTCAGAGTGGGTTTTATCCGTGAATACGCCAGTCGGACAGATTTCTACCAGGTTACCGGAGAATTCACTTTCCAGCGTACCGTCTTCCGGACGACCGAAGTAGACGTTGTCATGCGCGCCATATACGCCCAGATCCTGACCGTCTGCATAATCTTTGTAGTAACGCACGCAGCGGTAGCAGGCGATGCAGCGGTTCATTTCGTGAGAGATGAACGGCCCCAGATCCTGGTTACGGTGGGTACGCTTGGTAAAGCGATAGCGACGGAAGCTGTGACCGGTCATGACGGTCATATCCTGAAGGTGGCAGTTACCGCCCTCCTCACACACCGGACAGTCGTGCGGGTGGTTGGTCATCAACCACTCCACCACGCTTTCACGGAACTGTTTGGCTTCTTCGTCATCAATCGAAATAAAGGTGCCTTCGGCGGCTGGCGTCATACAGGACATCACCAGGCGACCACGCGTGTCTTCCGCGTTTTGATATTGCTTCACCGCACACTGGCGGCAAGCACCGACGCTGCCCAGCGCCGGATGCCAGCAAAAGTACGGAATATCGAGGCCAAGAGACAGACAAGCTTCCAGCAGGTTGTCCGCCCCGTTGACTTCGTATTCTTTGCCGTCTACATGAATCGTAGCCATTAGCATGCTTCCAGTTGGCTCGGCCGAAACCGAGCGTTAATCAAAATTCTGTTTTTACCAGCGCGCTTTCAGCAGGTTCGGCTGAATACCATTGATCGAATGGGTATTGCTGAACGGCTGCTTGATGCCTGCTTCGAATTCGTCGCGGAAATATTTAATCGCGCTTTGCAGCGGCTCGACGGCGCCCGGTGCGTGGGCACAGAAGGTTTTACCTGGCCCTAAGAATCGACACAGTTGCTCAAGTGTCTCGATATCGCCAGGCTGGCCTTCGCCACGTTCGATAGCACGCAGGATCTTCACGCTCCACGGCAGACCATCACGGCACGGTGTACACCAGCCGCAGGACTCGCGGGCGAAGAACTCTTCCAGGTTACGCACCAGGGATACCATGCCGATCTCGTGGTCGACGGCCATCGCCAGCGCGGTACCCAGACGGCTGCCTGCTTTACCAATGCTTTCAAACTCCATGGGCAGGTCAAGGTGGGCTTCGGTCAGGAAGTCCGTCCCTGCCCCACCCGGCTGCCAGGCTTTGAATTTCAGGCCATCGCGCATGCCGCCCGCGTAGTCTTCAAGAATTTCGCGTGCGGTGGTACCGAATGGCAGTTCCCAGACGCCAGGATTTTTAACGCGACCGGAGAAGCCCATCAGCTTGGTACCGGCATCTTTGCTTGAGGAGATGCCCTGATACCACTCCACGCCGTTGGCGAGGATCGCCGGGACGTTACACAGGGTTTCGACGTTGTTGACGCAGGTCGGTTTACCCCACACGCCGGAGCTTGCCGGGAACGGTGGCTTGGAGCGCGGGTTCGCGCGGCGCCCTTCCAGAGAGTTAATCAGCGCGGTTTCTTCCCCGCAGATATAACGCCCGGCACCGGTGTGCACGAACAGCTCGAAGTCAAACCCGGTGCCCAGGATGTTTTTACCCAGCAGACCGGCTTCAGTAGCTTCGGCAATCGCGCGACGCAGGTTTTCCGCCGCTTCGATGTACTCACCGCGCAGGAAGATGTAGCCACGGTACGCTTTCAGCGCGAACGCGGAGATCAGCATGCCTTCCACCAGCAGGTGCGGCAGCTGTTCCATCAGCAGGCGGTCTTTATAGGTACCCGGCTCCATTTCATCGGCGTTACACAGCAGGTAACGGATGTTCATGGATTCGTCTTTTGGCATCAGGCTCCACTTCAGACCGGTGGAGAAGCCCGCGCCGCCGCGGCCTTTCAGGCCAGACTCTTTCACCGCGTTAACGATGTCGTCCGGCGCCATGCCGCCAAGGGCTTTACGCGCGCCGGCATAGCCGTTTTTGCTCTGATATTCGTCGAGCCAGACCGGCTGTTTGTCATCACGCAGACGCCAGGTCAGCGGATGCGTCTCAGCAGTACGAATTACAGTTTTCATTTGTACTGCTCCAGCAGGTCAGGAATCGCTTCCGGCGTCAGATGGCTGTGAGTGTCCTCATCAATCATCATGGTCGGCCCCTTGTCGCAGTTACCCAGGCAGCAGGTTGGCAGCAGAGTAAAGCGTCCGTCGAAGGTGGTCTGGCCCGGCTTAATATTGAGTTTCTTCTCAATCGCAGCCTGAATGCCCTGATAACCGGTGATGTGGCAGACCACGCTGTCACAGTAGCGGATCACATGGCGGCCTACCGGCTGACGGAAGATCTGGCTGTAGAACGTGGCTACGCCTTCTACGTCGCTTGCCGGAATGCCCAGCACTTTTGCGATCGCGTAGATCGCCCCATCCGGCACCCAACCACGCTGTTTCTGTACGATTTTCAGCGCTTCAATGGACGCCGCACGCGGGTCTTCGTAGTGGTGCATCTCGTGCTCAATGGCGGCACGCTCTGCTTCACTCAGCTCAAAAGCCTCGGTTTGTGGTTGTTGATTCTCGTGCATAATTAGCGGTCCACATCTGACATAACAAAATCGATACTACCCAGATACACAATCAGGTCGGAGACCAGACTGCCGCGAATGGCGGCCGGGATCTGCTGCAAGTGCGCGAAGCTTGGCGTACGCACGCGGGTGCGGTAGCTCATGGTGCTGCCGTCGCTGGTGAGGTAGTAGCTGTTGATACCCTTGGTCGCTTCAATCATCTGGAAGGATTCCTGTGCCGGCATGACCGGGCCCCAGGAAACTTGCAGGAAGTGGGTGATCAGGGTTTCGATATGTTGCAGCGTGCGCTCTTTCGGTGGCGGCGTCGTCAGCGGGTGATCCGCCTTGAACGGGCCTTCCGGCATGTTGTTGAGGCACTGCTCAAGGATGCGCAGGCTCTGGCGCAGCTCTTCCACTTTCAGCATCACGCGGGTGTAGCAGTCGGATACGCCGCCGCCAACCGGGATTTCAAAGTCGAAGTTCTCGTAACCAGAGTAAGGACGGGCTTTACGCACGTCGAAATCAATACCCGTCGCACGCAGACCTGCACCTGTCGTACCCCACTCCAGCGCTTCTTTCGCGCCGTAGGCAGCAACGCCCTGAGAACGGCCTTTCAGGATGGAGTTACGCAGCGCGGCTTTCTCGTAAGACGCCAGACGTTTCGGCATCCAGTCGAGGAATTCACGCAGCAGACGGTCCCAGCCGCGCGGCAGATCGTGCGCCACACCGCCGATGCGGAACCAGGCCGGGTGCATACGGAAACCGGTAATCGCTTCCACCAGATCGTAGATTTTCTGACGGTCGGTAAAGGCGAAGAAGACCGGCGTCATCGCGCCGACGTCCTGAATGAACGTGGAGATGTACAGCAGGTGGCTGTTAATACGGAACAGTTCAGACAGCATCACGCGAATCACGTTAACGCGATCCGGGACGGTGATGCCTGCCAGTTTCTCAACGGCCAGCACGTATGGCATTTCGTTCACGCAGCCGCCGAGGTATTCAATACGGTCGGTATACGGAATGTAGCTGTGCCAGGACTGACGCTCGCCCATCTTCTCAGCACCACGGTGGTGGTAGCCGATGTCAGGGACGCAGTCGACAATCTCTTCGCCATCAAGCTGAAGAATAATACGGAACGCACCGTGCGCAGACGGGTGGTTTGGACCGAGGTTGAGGAACATGAAGTCCTCGTTTTCGGTGCCGCGCTTCATGCCCCAGTCTTCCGGCTTGAAGGTCAGCGCTTCCATCTCCAGATCCTGCTTGGCTTTGGTCAGCTCAAACGGGTCGAATTCAGTGGCGCGTGCCGGGTAGTCTTTACGCAGCGGGTGGCCGGTCCAGGTCTGCGGCATCATGATGCGCGTCAGATGCGGGTGACCGTCGAAGGTCATGCCGAACATTTCCCAGGTTTCACGCTCGTACCAGTTGGCGTTCGGGAAAAGTTTGGTGATCGTCGGCAGATGCATGTCGTTTTCAGACAATGCCACCTTGAGCATGATATCCGTGTTGCGGTCTATTGAGATCAGGTGGTAGAAAACGGAAAAATCCGCAGCAGGGAGACCCTGGCGGTGCGTTCTCAGACGTTCGTCCATGCCGTGTAAGTCAAACAGCATGACGTAAGGTTTTGGCAATTTCTTGAGGAAATCGACAACTTCCAGTAATTGCTCACGCTTCACCCAAACAACGGGTACCCCGGTGCGGGTGGCCTGAACAGTAAAGGCATCCGGCCCAAAACGGTTGCGCAGTTCGCCAATGACGGGGTCATCGAGATGATCCCGGGTCTGCCAGGCGGCTTCTTGCGCGGTTAAGTCGGTCATATTGTTCACCATTGCAAATGGTCCGTGGTGACTGTTAAGCCTGGCTTCGCGCTATTTGAGTAGTGATATGCGAAGGTGTTCTCCAGGCCCACAGGCGCAAATTAAATTTCGTCAGGCGTACGCAGGTTGGTGACGGCAATACGTTCACCACGTTTACGCTCGCGCTCAGACTGCATGTTCGCGCGATAGACACCCTGATCGCCAACAACCCATGAAAGCGGGCGGCGTTCTTTACCAATTGACTCCTGGAGCAGCATCAGCGCCTGCATATAGGCCTCTGGACGCGGCGGGCAGCCCGGGATGTACACATCCACCGGAATGAACTTATCAACGCCCTGCACAACGGAATAAATGTCGTACATACCGCCGGAGTTTGCACATGCGCCCATGGAGATAACCCATTTTGGCTCCAGCATCTGGTCATAAAGACGCTGAATAACCGGTGCCATCTTGGTAAAGCAGGTCCCGGCCACCACCATCAGGTCAGCCTGACGTGGAGAAGCACGCAGTACCTCGGCCCCAAAACGCGCAACGTCATGCACCGCAGTGAATGACGTCACCATTTCAACGTAGCAGCAAGAAAGACCAAAGTTGTATGGCCAGATGGAGTTCTTACGACCCCAGTTGACCATGTCGTGCATGGCATGTTCGAGCTTGCCCATGTACACGCTTTTGTTGACTTCTTGCTCCAGGGGGTCGGTTACGATCTCCTGTTTTTGCAGGGGGTAACGGTCATTCTCACCGTTAGGATCTATGCGGGTGAGCGTATAATCCATCTTATTGCCTCGCTGTTACTGCTGACGATTAGAGATACTGTTTTCCGGGTTGATGTGCTCACGGCGTGAACGCACAGGTGTCCAGTCCAGCGCGCCAATACGCACCAGATAAACCAGACCGGCCAGTAACACTAAAATGAAAATTGCGGCCTCGACAAAGCCCACCCAACCACTTTCGCGAATGGAGATAGACCACGCGAAGAGGTAAAGCGCTTCCACGTCAAAAATGACGAAGAACATGGCTACCAGGTAGAACTTGGCAGACAGGCGTAAGCGAGCGGTACCTACTGAATCAATACCTGATTCGAAAGGTGTGTTTTTGTGCCTTGCGCGGGCGCGACCGCCCAGGAACCAGCCGCCGACTAACATCAGGCAGCACAGGCCAATGGCTACAATAAGAAAGATTGCGAATGCCCAGTGATGAGCGATGACTTCTGTGGATGTTGACATACTCATTGCTTACTCATCAAAAGTGATACCGACGACACTGCTCTTGCTGGCAGATGGGCATCACATCGATTCATGGGGAGGAACAAAATAACCTTACACTAACTGTCAGAAATGAGACATAGACAGCAAAATGATGGGGTTTTTTACTCCTTTCTATAACCTTTTGTCAACTTTAACAAAGGTTTCTTCACATTAAATTACAACGTGCGATTCTCGTTAACATTTGGTGCCCTTTAACCCTGGTGGGTACATGACTTTCCGTCAAATGCATCTTGTTGAATCGTGTCCGTTTTGGAAGTAAAAAAAATAACCCTCCTATTTTGACAGGATTTGCCAACGATTCCTCCCCCCAAATGGGAGTATTTTCTTGATCTGAGACACGCTTTTGTTAATTCAATCAAAAAAACAGCAACATATTTCCTGTTTTTTTAACATCGGCGGGGTATGAGGTAAGTTAGAACAGGTATTGTTTACATCTTAACCAAAAACATTTACTGCATTGATAAATAAGCGGTATTTGCTTTATCCCTGCTCCGTTCACGGTTATGAATAGCAAAAAAAACCACTCGCAGGAAAAAATCATGCGAGTGGCTCTTTTTTGCACTTACATTTTGTTACGAGAATTTTGAGGGAATGATCACTCAAAATCCCCTTCCACGATCAGGGAGTCGTCCCCTCCTTCGGGAGTAACAGGCGCGTACTGCCATGGATTGTGGTAGTTTTCCATTGCCTCGAACACCACTTTTGCCAGCTCGTTGTTGCTGGCGGCGTTATGGCACAGCAGGTACTCCGTATCCGGCAACGACGGGAGTCCCTCGGATTGACCCAGCACACGCAGATCGGGGCTCATCATCTCCACCGGACGGGCCGTTACGCCAAGCCCGGCCTTCACCGCCGCTCGCACTGCGGGCAAGGTTGACGCCACGTACGCCAGGCGCCATGGAATACCGGCTTCGTTGAGCGCAGCCAGCACCATATCGCGGAACGGACTCGGATCGTCCAGCAGGACCAGGGGTATCGGCTCACCTTTCTGCAATACATACTCCGCGGCACAGTACCAGTGCGTTGGAGAAGTACGCAGCGTCAGGCTGTCAAACTGGCCAGGTCGATGCGTGGTGACCACCAGGTCAACCTCGTTTTCTTTCAGCATCTCAACCATGAAAGCATTGCGTTTAACGCTAACGTCCAGGGCAAGCTTCGGATAAACCGAGCTAATTCGGTTGAGAAGGAAGGGTAAAATGGTATCTGCTGATTCATCTGACGCCCCTAATGTTAACACTCCCTGAAGGTTGCTAAACATTAATGACATACAGGCTTCATCATTAAAGCGCAGTATCTTTCTGGCATAACCCAGAAGCTGAATACCATGTTCTGTTAAAAGCTTATTACGTCCATGACGCGCAAAAAGCTCTTTACCAACCAGTTGTTCCAGCCGCTGCATTTGCTGACTCACGGCGGACTGGGTACGGCAAACGGCGGCAGCAGCTGCTGCAAAAGTGTTGAGATCGGCGACCGCAACAAACGTTCTCAGCAGATCGAGGTCGAGATTCATTATCGGACGATTTGCATTTATCATATCTTTTCACTTTCAGGTTGCTCGTGCGGAGCTGCCCGGGTTGAAGCTGTGTGTAACAGTTAAGCAATTCCTTCTGAAGAGTTTCCCTCGCATCCCGGCCCGGCAGACTGCCTGACAGATAGTTATTGTACTGCGGTATATCACCAGTCAGAAATCACGTTTCATGACGTTATTTTTATTCTCTTGCGTCCAGGATATTTCGTTGTTTGCAGGTCGATGTTAATACCATAAAGAGTAAGACATGTTTTCTGCCATCTATATCGCAGCGTTGGCAACGTAGCAAGATGTGACTTACCCAATCAGCCAGAGATAATTTTAACAATAACAATCGATTAATACAGGAAAGCAGTATCCGATATACGTAACAGGCCTATCGCTATGCTGCATTCCCGAAACACATCTTAACCCAAATCCACTATATTTATAAGTCTTATTGCAATATTAAGGATTTACCGCCAATGATAAGCAACTACACTCTTTTTATTAAAATTAACGAAAGTTGCATTTTCGTCGTTAATAATAAATAAAGTTTAATTTAGATTCAGGCCATTCATTAATAACCCTTAACATTAATTTCACATGAGTAACTTTTAACCTGGCTTTGCTAATATGGCAATCGGTATCTCAGCATTCAGGTTTTACGAATGGTCACTCAGGGGGACTAATGCATCAGCCCGAATCGTCTTTTTATTTATCCCAGAATAATATTCATCTTTATATGAAATTTTTAGCACAAACAACCCAACACTCCTCTTTATCACGATAAATTCAGGCACAAAATCACTCCTTCGTTAGAGTAAGCGATGACCGCGGCATTGCCCGGTTGGACGAAATCTTCTTCTGTGCGCCCTTCAAAACGAAGCGCGGTGGGAGTACATTGTTCCGTGCTCACTTCCACGGCAGGAAGTTGCAATAATAGCGAAAAGGTTAAAGGTTCATGTCCCCTATCGAAAAATCCAGCAAGCTCGACAACGTCTGTTACGACATCCGTGGCCCGGTACTCAAAGAGGCAAAACGCCTTGAAGAGGAAGGCAATAAGGTTCTGAAACTCAACATCGGCAACCCCGCGCCATTTGGTTTTGAAGCGCCGGATGAGATCCTGGTGGATGTGATCCGTAACCTGCCCACTGCACAAGGCTACTGCGATTCAAAAGGGCTTTATTCCGCCCGTAAAGCCATCATGCAGCACTATCAGGCTCGCGGTATGCGCGACGTCACCGTTGAAGATATCTACATTGGCAACGGTGTCTCGGAGCTGATCGTTCAGGCGATGCAGGCGCTCCTGAACAGCGGCGATGAAATGCTGGTTCCTGCCCCGGATTATCCGCTGTGGACGGCTGCGGTGTCCCTGTCCAGCGGTAAAGCGGTGCACTACCTGTGCGACGAATCCTCTGACTGGTTCCCGGATCTGGATGATATTCGCGCCAAAATTACCCCGCGCACCCGGGGTATCGTGATCATTAACCCGAATAACCCGACGGGTGCGGTCTATTCAAAAGAGCTGCTGATGGAGATCGTCGAGATCGCCCGCCAGCACAATCTGATCATCTTTGCCGACGAGATTTACGACAAGATCCTGTACGACGCGGCGCAGCACCACTCTATCGCCGCGCTGGCGCCCGATCTGCTGACGGTGACCTTTAACGGACTGTCTAAAACTTACCGCGTTGCCGGTTTCCGTCAGGGCTGGATGGTACTGAACGGACCGAAAAAACATGCGAAAGGCTACATTGAAGGGCTGGAGATGCTGGCATCCATGCGTCTGTGCGCTAACGTACCGGCGCAACATGCGATCCAGACGGCACTCGGCGGCTATCAAAGCATCAGCGAGTTTATCGTTCCAGGCGGCCGCCTGTATGAACAACGCAACCGCGCATGGGAATTGATTAATGATATTCCGGGCGTCTCCTGCGTGAAGCCTAACGGCGCGCTGTATATGTTCCCGAAAATCGACGCGAAGCGCTTCAATATTCACGACGACCAGAAAATGGTGCTCGATTTCCTGTTGCAGGAAAAAGTGCTGCTGGTTCAGGGGACGGCGTTTAACTGGCCGTGGCCGGATCATGTGCGTATCGTCACCCTGCCGCGCGAAGACGATCTTGAAATGGCGATCAGCCGCTTCGGGCGCTTCCTCTCCGGGTACCATCAGTAACGCTGACTTTCCGCCGGGTAGCGCTGCGGTATGAACCGGAAACATGGGTAACACTTTAGACCGGATACATGGGTAACAGTTATAACTGGCATAGAAGAGGAGACTCGCTATGCCCTGGACTGAGACC
>NZ_JBMKHP010000025.1:0-32498 GCF_049238705.1 Enterobacter cloacae complex sp. IR5403
CTGATGATCTGTTCGTCGGAAAAACGCTTCTTCATGGGGATGTCCTCATGTGGCTTATGAAGACATTACTAACATCGGGGTGTACTAATCAACGGGGAGCAGGTCAAGATCATAACAATGAGCCTTCGATTACTGCAAGGGGAAAGCAGGTACGCCAGTACAGGAAAGGCTGATATGCGTATTCGTGTTCCTGCGATGAAAGGTAGCCAACTGAAAGCCTTGCTTGATTACATACGCGCGTTGAAGTGAAGAAGCGGGGGGCGAGTTGCCCCCTGACCTTATGCCTTGATTAGCCATTTAGGAGGGATTTCGAGCCATTTCTGACTCTCTTCATCGTAGAAAAATACATCATCTACACCGTGTTCAATCAGATTCACTGGTTTCTCACCTATCGGGAGAGACAACTCCTCAATAAGAACAGCCAAAACACTATTCACCTGATCATTGCCATCCCAGGCAACATTTTTTTCCATGTGTTTTCCATGAAATCCATAGCGGATACGTAACTGCTTGTTGGTCATTACCATCCCCCTACTGTTTGCATTGTCTTGGTATATTGATTCAACAAAATCTCGTTGCTCTCCAGTCAAGGCGAGTATCTCCAACAAAAGAGTTAACTCCCTTCGTATTGATTCCTTATCTGACATACCCACCCTTGAGTGATTAAGATTAATCTCAGGTTATACAGGGTGCAAAAATTGTGCAACTAACAGATTTTAGACGATATAAGCCATTTAGCACCGTGATGGGTAGCTTAAAACATGTTGTTAGCCGTTCGCGCCAGCTTGATTTCCTCTCGCTCTTCCTGCTTCTTAGCAAGCCAAGCTTTACCTTCTGGCGTAGCAAGGAATTTACGAGCGTGAATCTTACGGTTGTTGCGCTTAGTGGCTGCCTTATTCGTGGCTTTTGACATGATATCACCTCCGCTGAATCTGCCAGCGCTCAACGTACAGCAGAGAGACAGTACAACGAAAGTTACAATCGTGCAGATAATGGATGACCATTACGTGCCGTGTTGGGCACATAAGAAAAGGCGGCGCGTAGCGCTTCCGCAGGGTGTAATCCCTTCGCAGGGAGGATAAAGCCTTAGCACGTTCTCTTATCAGGTGATCGTTATACTCCGGTGATCGAAACCGTGGCAGAGCCGGATTCTTTCCCGATCCGGTTAGTCTTCCCAACATTACGCCTGTTTATTCTCTGCAACGTCATCTCGACGTGTAGCATCATTGAGCGCCGCACGAAGCGCGGAACGTATCGCTAAGGGTTCAAGTGATGTGTTTAGAGAGTCCGGCAACTCTTTTAGCTTCAAGGGATGGCATAATTTCTAATGCTGTTCGGGCTTGAGCCTGGTAACTACCCGCCAGTACGTTGTACAATACTTGAGCCGATACAACGCAAAGGCGTTTACCAGTGCTAACAGACGTTAGAACAGAAGTTACAAACCGTTAGATAAACATGCTAAAGAATGCTGTTTTTACGGGATTTTCTGTTGATGGTGCCGATAATAGGAGTCGAACCTACGACCTTCGCATTACGAATGCGCTGCTCTACCAACTGAGCTATATCGGCCCTGAAAGGCCGGTTACGAGCGTAACCACGGGGCAAAAGAGTAGATCTAACCAGGTGATGCGTCAATGCCCTTTTGAATCAAACGGCTATTTTTGCATCACCCGCGATTATTTATGCACGAATGGTATCATCACCGAAGCCGATCCACTTGTAGGTGGTCAGTGCTTCCAGCCCCATCGGACCGCGGGCATGCAGCTTCTGTGTGCTCACAGCCACCTCCGCGCCCAGACCAAACTGGCCGCCATCGGTGAAGCGCGTCGAGGCATTCACGTAAACCGCAGACGAATCCACTTCATTCACAAAACGATCGGCATTGCGCAGGGTGCGCGTCAGGATCGCGTCAGAATGCTGGGTTCCGTGTTCACGAATGTGTGCAATAGCGTCATCGAGATCCGCAACCACCTTCACGTTCAGATCCAGCGACAAATACTCATCGTCGTACTGCTCCGCGTTAACCGGAACGACCTTCGCCGGACCGTCTTTCAGCAGGGCGAAAGCCTTCTCGTCCGCATGCAACGTGACGCCACTTTCCGCCATCTGCTTGCTCAGCGCTGGCAGGAAGGTACTGGCGATGCCCTGATGCACCAGCAACGTTTCCACCGTATTACAGGTGCTTGGACGCTGTGTTTTAGCGTTGACGATAATCTTCAGCGCAGGTTCGATCTCCGCGGTGTCATCCACCACGATATGGCATACGCCAATACCGCCGGTGATCACCGGAATGGTAGATTGCTCACGGCACAGCTTGTGCAAGCCCGCGCCGCCGCGTGGGATGAGCATGTCGATGTATTTGTCCATGCGCAGCATCTCGTTGACCAGCGCACGGTCGGGGCTTTCAATCGCCTGCACGGCACCCGCCGGTAAACCACACTCCTCCAGCGCCTGCTGAATGACGTTTACCGTCGCGGCGTTGGTGCGCCAGGTCTCCTTCCCGCCACGCAGGATGGCGGCGTTACCGGTCTTCAGGCACAGGGAGGCGACATCCACCGTCACGTTTGGACGCGCTTCGTAAATCACACCAATGACGCCGAGCGGCACGCGGCGACGCTCAAGGCGTAACCCGCTGTCGAGCACCCCACCGTCAATCACCTGCCCTACCGGGTCGGGGAGGTTGCACACCTGACGGACGTCGTCGGCGATACCTTTCAGACGCGCCGGGGTCAGCGCCAGACGATCGAGCATCGCTTCACTCAAGCCGTTGCGACGCGCTTCCAGCAGATCCTGCTCGTTGGCGAGCAAAATTTCCTGCGACTGAGATTCCAGATAATCAGCGATTTTTTCCAGCACGCGATTTTTCTCGCGGCTGGAAAGGAGCGCCAGTTTATAAGAGGCGGCTTTCGCGGCTGCGCCCATTTGTTCCAGCATGTTCTGGCTCCTTAACGAATAATCATGTCGTCACGATGCACGGCAACCGGGCCATATTCATAGCCCAGGATGGCGTCGATCTGCTGGGAATGGTGACCAGCAATCCGACGCAACGCGTCGCTGTTATAACGACTTACGCCATGAGCGATGTCGCGACCTTCAAGGTTACGGATTCGGATCACTTCACCACGCGAGAAGTTGCCTGTCACGCTTTTAATTCCTTTTGGAAGTAACGAGCTTCCTCTTTCCAGAATAGCGGCGGTCGCGCCTTCATCCACGGTCAGTTCGCCAGCCGGGGGCGCACCAAAGATCCAGCGTTTTCGGTTTTCCAGCGGGGACGCCTGGGCGTGGAAGCGAGTGCCCACAGAGATGCCTTCCATCACATCACCGATCACGCCCGGACGGCTGCCCGCGGCGATGATGGTGTCGATACCGGCCCGGCACGCCACGTCCGCGGCCTGGAGCTTGGTGCCCATACCGCCGGTTCCCAGACCAGAAACGCTGTCACCCGCGATGGCGCGCAGCGCATCGTCAATGCCGTGAACGTCTTTGATCAGTTCAGCCTGTGGATTAGAGCGCGGGTCAGCGGTAAACAGCCCCTGCTGATCGGTCAGAAGCAGCAGCTTATCGGCCCCTGCCAGGATCGCCGCCAGCGCAGAGAGGTTATCGTTGTCGCCTACTTTGATTTCAGCGGTGGCAACAGCGTCGTTTTCGTTAATGACCGGAACGATATGGTTATCCAGCAGCGCACGCAGCGTATCGCGGGCGTTCAGGAAACGTTCTCTGTCTTCCATATCCGCACGCGTCAGCAGCATCTGCCCGACGTGAATGCCGTAGATGGAGAACAGTTGTTCCCAGAGCTGTATGAGTCGGCTTTGTCCCACGGCGGCCAGCAGCTGTTTGGAGGCGATCGTCGCGGGGAGTTCGGGGTAGCCCAGGTGTTCACGCCCGGCGGCAATCGCCCCGGAAGTCACAATCACAATACGATGCCCTGCGGCATGCAACTGAGCGCACTGACGTACAAGCTCAACGATATGGGCACGATTCAGGCGGCGCGATCCGCCTGTTAACACACTGGTACCGAGTTTTACCACCAGCGTCTGGCTGTCACTCATGATTCTCTGCCGTTCAACAATAAGGGAAAATGATGTCAGTCAGACGTTTTAACAGGTGTCAGCTCCGTTGCCAACTGCCTTAGCGCATGACCCGTCACTTTGTTGCGCGGGATCAGGAAGCGTAGCGGCAGATTTTGACAATTTTATTACCGAAAAATTAAAACATACTTTTTTAGACATATTCTTACTTTGTCATAAAACTTTCACCCACGAACGATAAAACCCTTCCTGTTTTTCACGGGGTAATAAGTCGAATCTTATTACTCAGCGAATATTAGCGCGTTTTTATAAAATCAGGATTGAAAATGAAAAAGAGCACTCTGGCATTAGTGGTAATGGGCGTAGTTGCTTCCGCATCTGTTCAGGCAGCAGAAGTTTATAATAAAAACGGGAATAAACTGGACGTGTACGGCAAAGTAAAAGCAATGCACTACATCAGTGATGATGACGCTAAGGATGGTGACCAGACTTACGTTCGTTTCGGCTTTAAGGGTGAAACGCAGATTAACGATCAGCTGACGGGCTACGGACGTTGGGAAGCTGAGTTCGCAGGTAACAAAGCTGAGAGCGACTCTTCTCAAAAAACACGTCTGGCATTTGCCGGGCTGAAACTGAAAGACTTCGGCTCACTGGATTACGGCCGTAACCTGGGCGCGCTGTATGACGTCGCCGCATACACCGATATGTTCCCGGAGTTCGGCGGTGACGGCCTGGCGCAGACCGATAACTTCATGACGAAACGCGCCTCCGGTCTGGCCACATACCGTAATACCGATTTCTTTGGCCTGGTTGACGGCCTGAACATGACCCTGCAATACCAGGGCAAAAATGAAAACCGCGACGTGAAGAAGCAAAACGGTGACGGCTTCGGTACCTCCCTGAGCTATGACTTCGGCGGCAGCGATTTTTCTGTGATTGGTGCGTATGCCAGCTC
The DNA here is from genome assembly GCF_049238705.1 of Enterobacter cloacae complex sp. IR5403. Lineage (NCBI taxonomy): Bacteria > Pseudomonadati > Pseudomonadota > Gammaproteobacteria > Enterobacterales > Enterobacteriaceae > Enterobacter > Enterobacter cloacae complex sp. IR5403. The sequence goes on from NZ_JBMKHP010000025.1 coordinate 4,984, forward strand.
CGATCGCACTAACGATCAAAACCTTCAGGCACGCGGCGAAGGTAAAAAAGCAGAAGGCTGGGCAACCGGTTTGAAATATGATGCCAACGATATTTATCTGGCCACTATCTATTCCGAAACCCGCAATATGGCCCCTATTTCCGGTGGCTTTGCAAATAAAGCGCAAAACTTCGAAGTGGTCGCGCAATATCAATTTGACTTTGGTCTGCGTCCATCTCTGGGTTACGTGCAGTCTAAAGGCAAAGATATCGAAGGTATCGGCGATGAAGATATCGTGAAATACATCGACGTAGGTGCGACATATTATTTCAACAAAAATATGTCTGCGTTTGTTGATTATAAGATCAACCAGATCGATGACGATAATAAACTGGGCGTAAGCAGCGATGATATCGTTGCGCTGGGCATGACCTACCAGTTCTGATGTTGTGGTAATAAAAAAACCGGCGCTGAGCCGGTTTTTTTGTGCCCGGTGACGCTGTGCTTACCGGGCATACGGGATAGTACATTTTTCATGCCGGGTAAGGCGTAGCCGCCACCCGGCGCTGTGACATCATCAGGCTCTCAGTTTCACCGCTTCGCTGGAAAAATCGTCCGCAGGCTCCAGCTTCAGATCCAGCGTTGCCAGCAGGTCGCGAGCTTTGCCGTGAAATTCTTTTAGCGTATGCTCCAGGCGATCGATCACTTCCTGATCTTTGATGCTCGTCGCCTGCCAGTGCCCGTCTTTATTAAACAGGCCAAACTGATAGCTATAGGTAAAACGGTTTTCCTGTGCTTCCATTTCCATCCACCAGCCCCAGAACTCACGTTTTTCGGGTGCAGGCTTCACGTTGACGCAAACAGCCAGGCAGTCGAAAAAAAAGCGATTCTCTTCACACTGCTCTTCTCGAATATACGGGCCAAGAGCCATGAACTTCTTAATCAGTCTACTTTTCGGGTGTCCACTCGGTAACGTCATTGCGATCTCCTTTTGTGAAGCACTGTTTTACCAAACCAACGAAATTTAGCAAACTATTAACACAATCTCTGCGTGATCCAGCGTGTGATCTCTTTCAGCGCTTTGTCAAAATTCTGGTACACCGGGCTGAAGGGTACCTCCAGCAATTTACCGTCAGAAGATGACGACGTGATTAAGCGTGACTCCTCTTCAGGGCTAAACGGATCGTTCTTCCAGAAACCGGACATCATCGGGGTTGGGCAGCGGCGGCCGAGTAAGCCCTGCGTTTTTAATGAATAACGATTAAGTTCAATGCGCAACGCTTCATCTGAAGCATCATGCATGCCAAGTCGGCTCGCCAGCACGTCCAGATACATCTCAGGAACGCTACCCTGACGCGCAGGATCGCTTAACAGAGCATGCACCACCGGGCCAAGACAGGCGACGGCCTTCAGGCGTGAAGATTCAAGGTAGGCCAGCCGTACCGCGACGTTAGCGCCAAAGCGGAAGCCAAACGCGCCTACCCGGGTGTGGTCAACCCAGGGGATATTCTCCAGCGCTTTTAATGCATGCTGGTGCAGCAGGCTGGAGTCTTGCGTAAGTTTCCATTTGGATGAAAAACCAATGGAAGGCATATCGAGCGTCAGCATGGCGATCCCTTTTGGGGCAAAGTAGCGCTCATACAGGCTGTAATAGTCGATTTGTAACGAGTCCAGGCCACCGCACATCAGAACCGTCGGGAACGGCCCTTCCCCCTCCGGCATATGCAGGAATCCGGTCACCGGGCTGCCGCCGGGAATGGCGAACTCAATTTCACGCATCCGGCCAGGCAGCCGCTGGGCGGCCTCTTCATAAGCCCGGTTTGCCAGCGCCTGGGCCTGCTCTGCCAGTTCGTCGCCTTTCAGATGCGGATATGCAGCGATGCTGTACAGATTTGCCGCATGCAGCCAGTGCTTGCCGCTGAGAGTGGCATCTTCTTCCTGGCTCGCTTTTTGCTGCCAGAGCATGGCCTGCTTTGACCATTCGTAGATCCAGTTTCCACCACGGTAGCCCACCACCGTATCGTAGAGATCGCTGTCGGTACGCTCGGACTCGCTCATCACGATACGCGCCTGCACGTCGAGGATTTCACGCGGATCGATGCCGCGCCAGATCCACATCAGGCGGTTAATCATTCGATACCAGTGGGGCACGTTCTTACCGTCTAACGCTGACTGAACGGCAGGCATTGTCCCCGGATTAAACCGACGCACCAGCGTCGACGTTTCAGGGTGCTTGAAACGGGGTTTGAAGAGAGTTTCGGTAAGATTCGCCTGCGTCATTGCGTTGCCTCCATGGATACGTCATATGAAGACCATTGTAACGCCTGGCAGGCTAAAAAGAACAACGCCCGGCATAACCGGGCGTGTAAAGTTACGTACTGAAATTAACGGCCAGAGATAGGCGGTACGAAGACCACGCCCATATCCCATGGCTGTTCAATCCAGGTATCCTGCGGGATATCAATGACGTAATCATCAACCAGTGGGCGACCCGCTGGTTTCGCGAAGATAGTGACGAAGTGCGCTTTTGGATACATTTCGCGGATAGCCACCGCAGTACCGCCGGTGTCCACCAGATCGTCGATAACGATAAAGCCTTCACCGTCGCCTTCCGCGCGTTTCAGCACTTTCAGTTCGCGCTGGTTGTCGTGATCGTAGCTGGAGATACATACGGTATCGACATGACGAATACCCAGCTCACGTGCCAGCAGCGCCCCCGGTACCAGACCGCCACGGCTGACGGCAATAATGCCTTTCCACTGTTCGGAAGGCATCAGACGCGCAGCCAGTTTGCGTGCGTGAATCTGCAACATGTCCCAGGTGACGACGTATTTTTCGCTCATGTGAAGTGTCCCAGCCTGTTTATATACGGCTTAAAAAAATGAGGGTGAACCAGGTTGCGCGAGATTATAGAGATCTGACGCACTAAAAACCAGTGTTACGCGCCATGAGCCTGAGTTTTTACATGCTTAATGCTACCAGCCACGGGAGAAAGTGGTATTCTCAGTTGCATCTCGCAAGCCTGACTTGTGGTAACAATCAACCTGCTAACCCTGTGACCTGCAACATTGTTTTGCAGCGCATCGACAAGGAGACCTATCGTGTCTGAACTGTCTCAATTATCTCCACAGCCGCTGTGGGATATTTTTGCCAAAATCTGCTCCATTCCGCACCCTTCCTATCACGAAGAACAGCTTGCCGAACATATTATGGGCTGGGCAAAGGAAAAAGGTCTGCACGCTGAGCGCGACCAGGTTGGCAATATTCTTATCCGCAAACCTGCCACCGCAGGTATGGAAAACCGTAAGCCAGTGGTATTGCAGGCGCACCTGGACATGGTTCCGCAGAAAAACAACGACACCGTTCACGACTTCACAAAAGACCCGATTCAGCCGTACATCGACGGCGAGTGGGTGAAGGCGCGCGGCACGACCCTGGGCGCAGATAACGGCATTGGTATGGCTTCCGCGCTGGCCGTGCTGGCTGACGACAGCGTTGAACACGGTCCGCTGGAAGTGCTGCTGACCATGACTGAAGAAGCGGGCATGGATGGCGCGTTCGGTCTTCAGGCAAACTGGCTGCAAGCGGACATTCTGATCAACACCGACTCCGAAGAAGAAGGTGAGATCTACATGGGCTGCGCGGGCGGGATCGATTTCATCTCTACCCTGCCGCTGTCCCGCGAAGCGATCCCTTCCGGATTCGAGACCTTTAAGCTGACGCTGAAAGGGCTGAAAGGCGGTCACTCCGGCGGTGATATTCACCTGGGCCTGGGCAACGCCAACAAACTGCTGGCGCGTTTCCTGGCGGGCCATGCCGCTGAACTGGATCTGCGCCTGGTGGACTTCAACGGCGGTACTCTGCGTAACGCGATCCCTCGCGAAGCCTTCGCTACCGTGGCGGTACCTGCGGCGAAAGCGGACGAGCTGAAAAAACTCTCCAGCGTGTATCTGGAGATCCTGAAAAACGAACTGTCTGCAAAAGAGAAAAACCTGACGGTGGTGCTGGAGTCCGTTACGACGGATAAAGCCGCGCTGACCGCACAGTCTCGTGACACGTTCGTCCAGCTGCTGAACGCAACGCCAAACGGCGTGATCCGCAACTCTGACGTGGCAAAAGGCGTGGTGGAAACCTCCCTGAACGTGGGCGTGGTGACCATGGGTGACGACAGCGCAGAGATCATCTGCCTGATCCGTTCCCTGATCGACAGCGGTAAAGAGTACGTTGTGAGCATGCTGGAATCTCTGGGCACGCTGGCCGGTGCGAAAACGTCTGCAAAAGGCAGCTACCCGGGCTGGCAGCCGGATGCAAGTTCTCCGGTCATGGCACTGGTGCGTGAAACTTATCAGCGACTGTTCAACAGCACCCCGAACATTCAGGTTATTCATGCGGGTCTCGAATGTGGTCTGTTCAAGAAACCGTATCCGGATATGGACATGGTCTCTATCGGGCCAACCATCACCGGGCCACACTCCCCGGATGAGCAGGTTCACATTGAAAGCGTCGGTCACTACTGGACGCTGCTGACTGAGCTGCTGAAAGCAATTCCTGTTAAGTAATTAGCCGTTTGATGCCCGGTGGCGCTACGCTTGCCGGGCTTACGATTAGCGTAATCTACAGTCCCAACACCAGCTGACGTTCCAGCTGCGGATCCAGCAAGGTGACGTGCAGCCCCACCAGCCTCACCCCTCGTCCGCCCCGCCGTTCTTCCCATGCCTTTTTTGCCGTCGCGATAAGATCCTCTTTGTTGAGGCGTGGCCAGACGTGCTCCTGCGTCGTCTGCTGAAAATCGTTAAATTTCAGTTTGATGCCCTGTCGGGCAATAAGCAGATCCGGTTTGACCTTCAGTAAGCGTCGTTCAAGCTCAGGATAAAGCTGTTCCGTAATAATGGTTTCACACTCGGTCCAGTCATGGATATCTTCGCTGAGCGTGCGTTCAACGCCGACCGATTTACGCAGCCGTTCGTTGTTCACATCCCGGTCATCAATGCCCTGACTGCGTTCCCACAGTACGCGGCCAAACTTGCCAAAACGCTTAAGCAGCAGCGCCAGATCGCTGCGCTGAACGTCTTCGCAGGTGCGTAGCCCCATACTTTCCAGCTTCGCGGCGGAGACTTTGCCCACGCCGGGGATTTTGCTGAGCGGCAGCGTCTTTAAAAACGCCGGAACCTCTTCCGGAGTGATAACGTACTGGCCGTTGGGCTTATTCAAATCGGAGGCGATTTTGGCGAGAAACTTTACCGGCGCGACGCCTGCCGATGCCGTCAGGTTCAGCTCGTTAAAAATAGTCTGGCGGATCTCCTGCGCCATCAGGGTGGCGGAGCCGTGGCAGTGCACGCTGTGGGTGACATCCAGATAGGCTTCATCCAGCGATAACGGTTCAATCAGTGAGGTGTAGCGGGAGAAGATCTCCTGAATGTGGCTCGATGCTTCTTTATAAGCATCAAAACGTCCGGGCAAAAGAGTGAGATGCGGGCACAGTTTCAGCGCCATCGCTGTCGGCATGGCGCTGCGCACGCCGTATTTGCGAGCAGGATAGTTGGCGGTGCTGATGACACCGCGCTGAACCCGGCTGCCGCCAATGGCGATGGGAATATCCCGCAGCGCCGGGTTGTCACGCATCTCCACTGCGGCAAAAAAGCAGTCCATATCGACATGGATTATTTTGCGCATAGTAAGCCCTCACTCATTACTGGATAAGTATACAGTAAACAAATGAGGGTTGAGAAGTGCGTGCAGGAATTGTCGGGTGGCGGGGTGCCTTACCCGACCTGGAAAACTAAATAATGCGTTGCTGCTCGCGAGCCATCCGCTTTTTCCGCGCATCGCACGGCTCCGGACAATCGCACACTTTTTCCATTCCGATAGAAGAGATGCCTCCGCAACTGCCCTGAATGCTTTTACGCTTGATGATCCAGCCTAAGGACATGCCGAAGATCACCAGCACAAACACCGCAAAGGTCGCCAGAAAAGTCAGCATAATCAGCCTCCGAAATCATCGAGCATGATGTTCTCATCTTCCACACCAAGATCTTTTAGCATCTTAATCACGGCGGCGTTCATCATTGGTGGACCACACATATAGAACTCGCAGTCTTCCGGTGCCGGGTGCTGTTTGAGGTAATTTTCATACAGCACGTTGTGGATGAAGCCCGTATAGCCTGTCCAGTTATCTTCCGGCTGCGGATCGGATAGCGCCACATGGAAGGTAAAGTTAGGGTTATCACGCGCCAGTTGTTCAAACTCATCGTCATAGAACATTTCGCGCAGTGAACGCGCCCCGTACCAGAAGCTGATCTTACGCTTGCTGCCAAGTCGTTTGAGCTGGTCAAAAATATGCGAACGCATCGGCGCCATACCCGCACCGCCGCCGATAAAGACCATCTCCGCATCGGTATCTTTGGCGAAGAACTCCCCAAACGGGCCGGAAATCGTCACTTTGTCGCCAGGCTTGAGGGACCAGATATACGACGACATGACGCCAGGGGGTGCATCAGGCACATTCGGTGGCGGCGTGGCGATACGCACGTTGAGCATAATAATGCCCTTCTCTTCCGGATAGTTAGCCATGGAATAGGCGCGAAGCGCGGGCTCTTTTACCTCGGAAACAAAGCGGAAGAGGTTAAATTTATCCCAGTCTGCCCGGTATTCCTCGGGCACGTCGAAGTCAGCATACGCGACGGTGTGTGCCGGACAATCAATCTGGATATACCCACCCGCACGGAACGGAACGCTCTCCCCTTCAGGGACACGCAGCTTGAGCTCTTTGATGAATGTGGCTTTATTATCGTTAGAGATAACTTCGCACTCCCATTTTTTCACACCGAAGATCTCCTCCGGCAGCTCAATTTTCATGTTCTGGCGCACAGCGACCTGACACGCCAGACGGCATCCCTCTTTCGCTTCACGCTTCGTGATATGCGACAGTTCCGTAGGCAGAATATCACCGCCGCCCTCTTTCACCGTCACACGGCACTGGCCACAGGATCCACCGCCGCCACAGGCAGACGAGACAAAAATCCCGTTGCCGGAGAGCGTGTTAAGCAGCTTATCCCCTGCCGGGGTACGGATCTGATTCTGCGGATCGTCATTGATATCAATGATCACATCCCCGGAATTGACCAGCTTCGCACGCGCCGCCAGGATCAGCCCTGACAGCACCAGTACTATCAGCGTGAACATCACCACGCCAAGAATAATTTCCATCTGTTAGCCCTTATAGCTGCACACCGGAGAAGGACATAAAGCCCAACGCCATCAGGCCGGTGGTGATAAAGGTGATCCCTAAGCCACGAAGCCCCGCAGGTACGTTGGCATATTTCATTTTTTCGCGGATCCCCGCCATGGTGACAATCGCCAGCATCCAGCCGATACCGGAACCGAAACCATACACAACCGATTCACTGAAGTTGTAATCGCGCTGAACCATAAACGAGACGCCGCCAAAAATGGCGCAGTTCACGGCGATCAGCGGCAGGAAGATCCCCAGCGCGTTGTACAGCGACGGGAAGTATTTATCGAGGATCATCTCCAGGATCTGAACAAGCGCCGCAATCACCCCAATAAAGGTGATGAAGTTCAGGAAGCTAAGATCAACCCCCTCCACCAGCGCGCCATCGCGCAGCACGAAGTTGAAGACCAGGTTGTTAATGGGAACGGAAAGCCCCAGCACAACGGTAACTGCCACGCCCAGACCAAATGCCGTCGATACCTTTTTAGAAACGGCAAGGAAGGTACACATGCCCAGGAAGAAAGCGAGCGCCATGTTTTCAACAAACACCGCGCGCACAAATAAACTCAGGTAATGAGCCATTGTCGGTTACTCCTTTTCCTGCTGTTCAGGCTTCAACGTACGAATTAGCCAGATCAGCAAACCGATAATGAAAAATGCGCTTGGGGCCAGCAGGAACAGGCCGTTCGGCAGATACCAGCCGCCGTTCTGTACCGTATCCAGCACCGGGATGCCAAACAGCTTGCCGCTGCCAATAAGTTCGCGCAGGAAACCGACCGTCAACAGGATCACGCCGTAACCCAGGCCGTTGCCGATACCGTCCATAAAGCTCGCCAGCGGTGGCATTTTCATCGCATAGGCTTCAGCACGCCCCATCACGATGCAGTTGGTGATTATCAGGCCGACAAACACCGAAAGCTGCTTCGAGGTTTCATAGGCGAAGGCGCGCAGGAGCTGATCGACTACGATCACCAGCGAGGCGATGATCGCCATCTGCACGATGATCCTCACGCTGTTGGGTATGTGGTGGCGGATCATTGAGATAAACATGCTGGAAAACGCTGTCACCAGCGTTACCGCCAGCGTCATGACCACCGCCGTTTCCAGCTTGGTGGTCACCGCCAGCGCCGAGCACACCCCCAGCACCTGTAGCGTTATCGGGTTATTGGCTAACAGCGGGCCAATCAATACCTTTTTAACTTCTTTCAGTTCACCCGTATCAGCCATTTTTCAGCGCTCCTTCACGTACATTCTTCAGGAAGGGACCAAAGCCCAGTTCACCCATCCAGAAATCAAAGCTGTGCTGCACACCGTTAGAGGTGAGCGTGGCGCCGGAAAGGCCATCAACGGCAAATTCATCGCCGGGACGCGCACCCCCTTTCACCACCTTCAGCGCAGGCTGGCCGTTGTCGTCGAGCACTTTTTTACCAACAAACTGTGCCCGCCAGTTAGGGTTCTCAACTTCGCCCCCCAGCCCTGGTGTTTCGCCCTGATCGTAATAAGTAATGCCTTTGACCGTACGACCATCGGTATCCAACGCCACAAAGGCGTACATCATTGACCATAAACCGTTGCCATAGATGGGCAACACGATTTCCTGGATGCGCTTTTGCTCGTCACGGACGAGGTAAATCTCCGCGACATTGCTGCGGCGCTTAATGCCTGCCGGATCCTGCGAGGCGTCAAGCGTGGTGCTCATCTGCGGATCTTTTAGCGCCAGCGCCTGGTTGTATTTCGCCGGGTCTTTTTCCATTAACTCCCCGGTTTTTAAATCCACCAGCCGTGCGGTAATACGTTCGGCAAACACCGCTGCGACGTCATCCTTCGTCATGCCTTCCTGCATCAGCCCGGCCACGGCCAGGATGTTACGCTGTTTATCCAGCGCTCGTTGCTCCTGCTGTAGCGGTTTTAACCCTACGGCAGAACCGGCCACGACAATGGAACAGACCAGACACAGTACCAGCACCACCAGCAGCGTTTTGCTGATGCTGTCGTTATTTTTGATCTCAGCCACGCGCCTTCCTCCGCTTAATGTTGGCGCGCACGACCAGGTAGTCGAACAGCGGCGCAAACAGATTGGCAAACAGAATGGCCAACATCATCCCTTCCGGATAGGCCGGGTTGACCACGCGAATCAGTACACACATCACCCCAATGAGCACGCCGTAACACCATTTACCTCTGTCGGTAAACGAAGCCGAGACCGGATCGGTGGCCATGAACATCATGCCAAACGCAAAGCCTCCCAGCACGAGGTGCCAGTACCACGGCATGGAGAACATCGGGTTTGTGTCTGAACCAATGAAGTTGAAAAGCGTGGCGGTGAGTACCATCCCGAGCATGACGCCAGCGACAATGCGCCAGGACGCCACGCGGCCAAAGAGGATGATGGCCCCGCCGATCAAAATCATCAGGGTAGACACTTCACCGATGGAGCCTGGAATATTGCCGATAAACGCATCAAACCAGGTGACAGGCTGTCCGGTTGCATTGTTGACCAGCGTTTCGCCGCCGCCTGCCGCCCACTGTGAAAGTGGCGTCGCGCCGGAGAATCCGTCTGCTGCCGTCCACACCAGGTCGCCCGAGATTTGCGCCGGATAAGCAAAGAACAGGAACGCGCGCCCTGCCAGTGCCGGGTTGAGGAAGTTGCGTCCGGTCCCGCCGAAGATCTCCTTGGCAATCACCACGCCAAAGCTGATCCCCATCGCCGCCTGCCAGAGCGGCAGCGTTGGCGGGACAATCAGCGCAAACAGAATAGAGGTAACAAAGAAGCCCTCGTTGATCTCATGTTTGCGAATAATGGCGAACAGCACCTCCCAGAAACCGCCCACGATAAAGACAGTCATATAGATGGGGAGGAAGAAGACAGCGCCCAGCGTCATCATGCTGACCCAGCCGGCATCTGCCGCAAAGCTTACCCCCAGCGACTGCGCCAGACGATAGTGCCAGTCAGACTGAATCACCTGCGCCAACTGCTCTGCATCGTACATATGGTGCAGCGCCGGAATAGTTTGCAACCCAACGTTATACATCCCCCAGAACATGGCCGGGAAGACCGCAAACCAGACCAGAATCATCATTCGCTTGAGGTCAATGGCGTCGCGAACGTGCGCCGCGCCTTTCGTCACCAGACCCGGCGTGTAGAAAATCGTCGTGGTCGCTTCATACAGCGGGTAATACTTTTTGAGCTTCCCTTCGGTAAAGTGCGGCTCAATTTTTTCAAAGAGGTGTTTTAAGCCCATGGTTATCCTTCCTGCTCAATGCGGGTTAACACCTCGCGCAATACGGGTCCATATTCGTATTTACCTGGACACACATAGGTACACAGCGCCAGATCTTCTTCGTCCAGCTCCAGACAGCCCAGCGCCTGGGCACCGTCGGTATCGCCGGCCAGGAGATCGCGCAGCAGCACGGTGGGCAGAATATCCAGCGGCATCACGCGTTCGTAGTTGCCAATCGGAACCATGGCGCGCTCACCGCCGTTGGTGCTGGTGGAGAAGTTAAACAGCTTACGACGCAGGAAGTGGCCGAGCGTGGTGCGGGTTACCGAGTATTTTTCTGCGCCAGGCAGCACCCAGCCGAACAGCTCTTTCTCGCGTCCTTCAAGCACCACGCTCACCTGAAGATGGAAACGACCCAGCCAGGCCATCGGGCCTGTCGCGTGCCTGCCGCTCAGCACCGAACCGGAAATAATACGGTTTTCACCCTCTTTCGTTTCGCCAGCCAACAGCGCCGTCAGGTCTGCCCCAAGCAGCGTGCGAACCAGACGCGGTTGGGTTGCCTGAGGGCCGCCGATGGCAATAATGCGTTCTGCGCACAGCTCACCCGTGGTGAACAGCTTACCGATAGCGATCACGTCCTGATAATTAAGATGCCAGACCTGTTTCGTCAGGCTTACCGGCTCCAGGAAATGAATATGCGTTCCCACCAGCCCCGCCGGATGCGGACCGGCAAATTCATTAAAGGCTACCTGCCCTTGCGGATGCCCGCCCAGCTTACCGCCGCTGGCCTGGCAGACATGCACTTTGCCCGGCGTCAGGCGCGTTAACACAGTGAGGCCGGCATCGAAAGCTTTGCGTTCCGCCAGGATAAGAGGCTGCGGATCTGCGCTGAGCGGGTTGGTGTCGATGGCCGTGACGAAGATAGCGGCTGGCACAGTGCCAGGCACGGGCGTTTTGCTATAGGGCCGCGTGCGAAGCGCCGTCCACACTCCCGACTCCAGCAGTTGCGTCTGCACCGCGTCGCGGCTGAGGGTAGCGAGATCGGCGGCGTCAAAACGCGCAAATTCGCGTTTCTCATCGCCTTCAATTTGAATAACTACCGATTGCAGAACGCGACGCTCACCACGATGGATGGCGACAACGGTGCCGCTGGCTGGGGCTGTAAACATAACGCCAGGATTTTTTTTATCCTCGAAGAGCGCCTGGCCTTTTATTACGCGATCGCCTTCCTGTACCAGCATCGCGGGACGCATGCCCACGTAATCATCACCGACAATAGCGACATGATGAATACTGGCGCCGGTGGTAACGTGCTGTTCAGGCACGCCAGAGATTGGCAGATCGAGTCCTTTTCTGATTCTAAACATGTGGTTAGCAGGTATCCATGAACAACAATCCAGAGAGGCCGAAGTGTACCATTTTCGGCCCTGCCAGGGGCAGCAAATCCGCCGTCTGACGCGCTGAAATGCGAGCTATTGCGCAAAGTTCCTGGAGTCAGGACAATGTGAATGGGTTATAAAGTAAAACTAATTTGTAAACGCAAAGGTTGGCTCTTGCGAAAATCTCCATCGGTGCTAATGTGAGCGCTCCTGTCCAGATTAGTCTGATTTCGGGTGTCTTTTGCCGTTCTGGCAAGTTGGTCATTGTTTTATCAAGGAACCAGTAGTATGCGTAAAATCGCATTGTTCATTGCGATGCTTCTGATACCGTGCATGTCGTTTGCCGGGCTGCTTGGCAGTAATAGTTCAACGACGCCGGTCAGCAAAGAGTATAAACAGCAGTTGATGGGCTCCCCGGTTTATATTCAAATCTTCAAGGAAGAGCGCACACTCGATCTGTTTGTCAAAATGGGCGAGACGTATCAGCTGCTCGATAGCTACAAAATCTGTAACTATTCTGGCGGGCTGGGGCCGAAACAGCGCCAGGGTGACTTCAAAAGTCCGGAAGGGTTTTACAACGTTCAGCGTAACCAGCTAAAACCGGACAGCCGCTTCTATAAAGCGATTAACATCGGTTTCCCCAATGCCTTCGACCGTGCGCACGGTTACGAAGGGAAATACCTGATGATTCACGGTGCCTGCGTGTCTGTCGGTTGTTATGCGATGACGGATTCCGGCATTGATGAAATCTTCCAGTTTGTCACGGGCGCACTGGTCTTCGGTCAGCCGAATGTTCAGGTCAGCATCTATCCGTTCCGTATGACGGATGCGAACATGGCGCGCCATAAGTACTCTGTTTACACAGATTTCTGGAAACAGCTAAAACCAGGCTATGACTACTTCGAGCAGACCCATAAGCCGCCGGTGGTGTCCATCGTCAATGGCCGTTACGTGGTGAGTAAACCGCTCAGCCATGAAGTGGTTCAGCCGCAGCTGGCGTCAAATTACGCGGTCCCCGAGACAAAATAGCGCCCACTCGCCTGGCATGATCTTTTGCCAGGTTTCGTTGCCCGTCAGCGGCTGCGTTGCAATGACAGTGACCACATCGTTCGGTGTGGTCTCCTTCTGAAAATCAATTTCCACGTCCTGATCGAGCAGCGTGGCGACGCCAAACGGCGCACGACGGGTGATCCAGAACAGATTCGTCGAGCAGAACGCCATCACGTAGCGCCCGTCAGACAGCAGCATATTAAAGACGCCCTTCTCGCGTAACTCAGACGCCAGTGACGCTATGTACTTAAAAACGGCGGTCATGTTGCCGGGCGTACGGGGGTAGCGCTCGGTCAGCTTGTGCAGCAGCCAGCAAAATGCTTTTTCGCTGTCCGTTTCACCGACAGGACGAAAATTGCCGGTTTCCAGTGATTTATAGCCCGAGAGCTGCCCGTTGTGCGCATAGGTCCAGTTACGGCCCCACAGTTCACGGGTAAACGGATGGGTATTTTCCAGCGCCACTTCGCCGCGATTTGCCTGGCGGATATGGGCGATCACCGAACAGGATTTAATAGGATAGTCCTGCACCAGTCTGGCAATGGGTGAGTTAAAGCTGGGTTGTGGATCTTTAAACGTGCGACATCCTTTGCCTTCGTAGAAGGTAATACCCCAGCCGTCTTTATGCGGCCCGGTTCCTCCACCGCGCTGAACCAGCCCGGTAAAACTAAAGCAGATATCGGTTGGCACATTGGCGCTCATCCCGAGCAGTTCGCACATAGATCACCTCCACAACAGCGGGGGGCACCGGCGCCCCCCAGCGAAGTCTTACTTAACCATCTCTTTTTCAATCAGCTGGATCAGGATGTGGATCACTTTGATGTGAATCTCCTGAACGCGATCCGCATAACCGAAGTGTGGAACACGGATTTCAATGTCCGCTGTACCGTCCATCTTACCGCCGTCTTTCCCGGTCAGGGTGATCACTTTCATGCCCTTCTCACGCGCGGCGGCGATCGCTTTGATCACGTTAGCGGAGTTACCGGACGTAGAGATACCCAGCAGCACGTCGCCTTCACGGCCTACGGCTTCAACGTAGCGGGAAAAGATGTGATCGTAACCGAAGTCGTTGCCTACACAGGAGATGTGGCTCACGTCGGAAATCGCAATCGCCGGGTAGCCCGGACGGTTTTCACGATAGCGCCCGGTCAGCTCTTCGGCGAAGTGCATGGCGTCACAGTGGGAACCGCCGTTACCGCAGGAGAGCACTTTGCCGCCGGCTTTGAAGCTGTCGGCAAGCAGGACCGCCGCGCGCTGAATAGCGTGAATATTGGCATCATCTTTCAGAAAGTTCGCCAGCGTTTCCGCCGCTTCGTTCAGTTCGTTACGAATAAGATCCTGGTACATGAGGATAATCCTTCAGTATTGATGAAATAACACAGTGGAGTGTACCGGATAGCAGTAAAAGCGAGAAGCTAAAGCCATGCGAATCGTCCGGCGTTTTGATTTTTTGTGCCGGCTAAAACGCGAACAATGTGAACCAGGTTGTAATTATTTTGTAAACACATTGCTAAAGGAAATAACATCAACTACAACCATATCATCACAAGTGGTCAGACCTCCTACAAGCAAGGGAGCTTTTCTTTATGATGATTTTGAGCATTCTCGCAACCGTTGTACTGCTCGGTGTGTTGTTCTATCACCGTGTCAGTTTATTCCTGAGTAGCCTGATTCTTCTGGCCTGGACGGCTGCACTTGGCGTCGCTGGCCTGTGGAATATCTGGGTTCTTATTCCTCTGGCCATCATTTTACTGCCGTTCAACCTGACGCCGATGCGTAAGTCGATGATCTCCGCCCCGGTGTTCAGGGGATTCCGTAAAGTGATGCCGCCGATGTCGCGTACAGAGAAAGAAGCGATTGACGCCGGTACGACCTGGTGGGAAGGCGATCTGTTCCAGGGCAACCCCGACTGGAAAAAGCTTCACAACTATCCGCAGCCGCGTCTGACCGCCGAAGAACAAGCCTTTATTGATGGTCCGGTAGAAGAAGCGTGCCGCATGGCAAACGACTTTGCCATCACTCACGAAATGGCCGATCTGCCGCCTGAGCTATGGGCATATCTGAAAGAGCATCGCTTCTTCGCGATGATCATTAAGAAAGAGTATGGCGGTCTGGAATTCTCCGCTTACGCTCAGGCTCGGGTGCTGCAAAAACTGGCGGGTGTCTCCGGGATCCTGGCGATCACCGTTGGCGTGCCAAACTCCTTAGGCCCGGGCGAGCTGTTACAGCATTACGGTACAGAAGAGCAGAAAGATCACTACCTGCCGCGTCTGGCGCGTGGTCAGGAAATTCCGTGCTTCGCGCTGACCAGCCCGGAAGCTGGCTCCGATGCGGGCGCGATTCCGGATACCGGCGTGGTTTGCATGGGCGAGTGGCAGGGCCAGCAGGTGCTGGGCATGCGCCTGACCTGGAACAAACGTTATATCACCCTCGCGCCTATCGCTACGGTGCTGGGCCTGGCCTTTAAGCTCTCTGACCCTGAAAGACTGCTGGGCGGTGAAGAAGAGCTGGGTATTACCTGTGCGCTGATCCCAACCTCAACACCGGGCGTTGAAATTGGTCGCCGTCACTTCCCGCTGAACGTACCCTTCCAGAACGGTCCTACCCGCGGTCAGGATATCTTTGTCCCGATTGATTACATCATCGGTGGCCCGAAAATGGCCGGTCAGGGCTGGCGTATGCTGGTGGAATGTCTGTCTGTGGGCCGCGGCATTACCCTGCCGTCGAACTCAACCGGCGGTCTGAAATCGGTGGCGATGGGGATTGGGGCTTACGCGCATATCCGCCGTCAGTTCAAAATCTCCATCGGCAAGATGGAAGGTATCGAAGAGCCGCTGGCGCGTATTGCGGGCAATGCCTACGTGATGGACGCCGCAGCCTCGCTGATTACCTACGGCATTATGCTGGGCGAAAAACCCGCCGTGCTGTCGGCAATTGTGAAGTACCACTGTACCCACCGCGCACAGCAGTCAATTATTGATGCAATGGATATCGCAGGCGGTAAAGGTATCATGCTCGGCGAAGGCAACTTCCTGGCGCGCGGCTATCAGGGTGCGCCGATTGCCATCACCGTGGAAGGGGCAAACATCCTGACCCGCAGCATGATGATCTTCGGCCAGGGTGCGATTCGTTGCCATCCGTACGTGCTGGAAGAGATGGCTGCCGCGCAGAATAATGATGTGGATGCCTTCGACAAGCTGCTGTTCAAACATATCGGTCACGTCGGTAGCAACAAGGTGCGCAGCTTCTGGCTGGGCCTGACGCGCGGGCTGACCAGCGCGACGCCAACCGGCGATGCGACCAAACGTTACTACCAGCACCTGAACCGTCTGAGCGCCAACCTGGCCCTGCTGTCTGACGTCTCAATGGCCGTCCTGGGCGGTAGCCTGAAGCGTCGCGAACGTATCTCCGCCCGTCTGGGTGATGTGCTGAGCCAGATCTTCCTGGCCTCTGCGGTGCTGAAACGCTACGACGATGAAGGCCGTCAGGAAGCGGATCTGCCGCTGGTACACTGGGGCGTGCAGGATGCGATGTATCAGGCCGAACAGGCAATTGACGATCTGCTGGCGAACTTCCCGAACCGCTTCGTAGCGGGTGCCCTGCGCGTCGTGATCTTCCCGACCGGTCGTCATCACCTGGCGCCGTCCGACAAGCTGGATCACAAGGTAGCGAAGATCCTCCAGGTACCGAGCGCAACCCGCTCTCGTATTGGTCGGGGTCAATATCTGGCGCCTACCCCGCATAACCCGGTAGGTTTGCTGGAAGAGGCGCTGCTTGACGTGATGGCCGCCGACCCGATTCACCAGAAGATCTGCAAACAGCTGGGCAAAAACCTGCCGTTTACACGACTGGATGAGCTGGCAAAACAGGCGCTGGCGGGTGGCATCATCGACAACAGCGAAGCTGCGATTCTGGTGAAAGCCGAAGAGAGCCGTCTGCGCAGTATTAATGTGGATGATTTCGAACCTGAAGAGCTGGCAACACAGCCGGTAAAGCTGCCAGAGAAGCACCGTAAACCTGAAGCGGCATAAGGTATTTTGCTCTCACAAACCCCGCCCCGCGCGGGGTTTTTTATTGCCACATTTTCTGGTAATGACGTGCTACAGTGTCAAAAAGTGTTTATTAAGGAGCCTGTATCGTGCCTGGTTTAAAGATTTCTGTTTTGCAGCAACCTTTAGTGTGGATGGACGGCCCCGCCAACCTTCGCCATTTTGATCGCCAGCTGGAAGAGATTACCGGACGCGATGTGATTGTCCTGCCGGAGATGTTCACCACAGGTTTCGCGATGGAGGCAGCAAAACAGTCCATGCCGCAGGACGAGGTGGTGGCCTGGATGCACGCCAGGGCGCAGGAAACAAACGCGCTGATTGCCGGTAGCGTCGCACTCCAGACCGGGCGCGGACCGGTCAACCGCTTCCTGCTGGTCGAGCCGGAAGGAAACGTCCATTTCTACGATAAGCGCCACCTGTTCCGCATGGCGGATGAACATCAACATTATGAAGCCGGAAGCGAACGCGTGGTATTTGAATGGCGCGGCTGGCGTATTCTGCCGCTGGTCTGCTATGACCTGCGCTTCCCGGTGTGGTCGCGCAACCGCAACGATTATGACCTGGCGTTGTACGTCGCCAACTGGCCCGCCCCACGCTCGCTGCACTGGCAGGCTTTACTGACCGCGCGCGCGATTGAAAATCAGGCTTATGTCGTTGGCTGTAACCGCGTAGGAACGGACGGCAACGGGCATCACTATCGCGGTGACAGCCGGGTGATCAGTCCGCAGGGTGAGATTATTGCCACCGCCGAGCCGCATCAGGCAACACGAATTGACGCTGAGATCTCGTTAACGGCGCTAAAGGAGTATCGGGAGAAATTTCCGGCCTGGCAGGATGCAGATCCGTTTACGATCGGATAAACGCAACCCGCGATGTTACCCTGGCTTATCGCCTTGCGTAACATCAGGGAAAATCAGAAATGAAAAAGGCCCACGTTATAAATAACGTGGGCCTGAATAGTGGCGGAACGGACGGGACTCGAACCCGCGACCCCCTGCGTGACAGGCAGGTATTCTAACCGACTGAACTACCGCTCCACTGTTCCCGTTTGGGGAACGAGGCGAATATTACGGTTTGCCTCTGAACTCGTCAACGCTTTTTCTCAGGTTTTGAATCGTTTGCTGCAAAATTCACCCAAACGGTGATTTAACAAACGTTTCGGCACATTTTCACGTGCGCCACAGACAGCTTCCGCCCTTCTTCTGCACTAAATCGAGACGAGATTCATGGTTCATCAGTTCTTCATCACTGGCTAAAACAACCCGCAGGCGATTCGCCTGACGCACAATGCGCTGAATTCCCCCTTCATCCCGCGTCTGCTGGGATTCATTTTCCATACTGAATTTCATCGACGTTTGCCCGCCGGTCATGGTCAGGTAGACATCGGCCAGGATCTGGGCATCGAGCAATGCGCCGTGCAGCGTTCGCTTGGTGTTGTCTATCTCATAGCGAGAGCACAGGGCATCAAGGCTGTTACGCTTGCCGGGGAACATCTTCCTTGCCAGCGCCAGGCTATCCGTGACTTTACAGAACGTATTCGTCTTCGGAATATCGCGGTTGAGCTTGCTGAACTCATAGTCCATAAAGCCGATATCGAACGACGCGTTATGAATGACAAGTTCCGCACCTCTGATGTAGTCGAGAAATTCATCTGCGACGTCGGCAAAGGTGGGCTTATCCAGCAAAAACTCATCGGCAATGCCGTGAACGCCGAACGCTTCCGGGTCCACCAGCCGATCGGGTTTGAGGTAAACGTGGAAGTTGTTGCCCGTAAGACGACGGTTCACCACTTCAACGGCACCAATCTCAATGATTTTGTGCCCTTCGTAGTGGGCGCCAATCTGGTTCATACCGGTGGTTTCGGTATCAAGAACAATCTGGCGAGTAATTGCAGTGCTCATAGCGGTCATTTATGTCAGACTTATCGTTTTACTGAACGTTTCAAATACAGGAAGTCTACCAGAGATGCGTAAACAGGTAGAAATTTTCACCGATGGATCTTGTCTCGGTAACCCAGGGCCCGGCGGCTATGGCGCCATTATGCGCTATCGCCAGCATGAAAAAACATTTAGTGAAGGCTATTTCCTGACCACCAACAACCGCATGGAGTTGATGGCGGCCATCGTGGCGCTGGAAGCGTTAAAAGAGCATTGTGACGTGGTGCTGAGTACCGACAGCCAGTATGTCCGCCAGGGCATTACCCAATGGATCCACAACTGGAAAAAACGGGGCTGGAAAACGGCAGAGAAAAAGCCCGTCAAGAATGTCGATCTCTGGAAGCGTCTTGATGCCGCCCTCGGACAGCACGAAATCAAATGGGAGTGGGTAAAGGGGCACGCCGGTCACCCAGAAAACGAACGCTGTGACGAGCTGGCTCGCGCGGCGGCATCCAACCCGACCCATGAGGATGCAGGTTATCAACCTGAATCCTGATCACGGTTTTTTGTACTGCCGCGTGGCCCCCACGGTCTGGCGGATCCGCGTTTTTGATTTGCTTTGCTTCATCGGGTTGAGCGTAAGGGGGATCGTCCTCTTACGCGCGACAATAAATTGCATGCAGCCCAGCGCGGGTAAATGGGTGCTTAATAAGACCCCGCCTTTACGCGTCCAGGGGATAACCTGAAAACCCCCGTAGCTCAGCACTTCGAAATTTAACAGTGAAAGCCAGTCCAGCTGGCGCATCATGGTAAACATCCGGCTGTTATACGGCGGCGTGCGACGCAACACGGGCGTTAGTTTACGTAGCCCCATCAGACTCAGCGGATTAAAACCGCTCAGGATCAGCCAGCCGTCATCAATCAAAACGCGGTCGGCTTCCCGCAGCAAACGATGGGGATCGCTGCACCAGGGCAGCGTGTGGGCGAGCAGACAGGCATCAATGGATTTTTCCGCAAACGGCAAATGCAGCGGATCCGCTTTCACCTGAACCGGGGAGCCATTAAGCGATACGCTAACCTGATGCGAGATAGCGCAGCTTTCGGTATTGATTTCTGCGCTCAGATTGCCAATCTTAAGCAGGTGAAAACCATACATTTTCGCGAGCCAGGGTTTAAGCTGAAGCTCTAAGGCCTCGCGATAATATTCACCCCAGGGCAACTCTGCCCAACGTTCCGGTGGTGCGACAGTCTGAGGTATCCTTGCCGGTTTCATCAAAACACCCGCCACGCTATAAGAGGTAATGCATGAATCTTATCAGTATTTCCGCCTTTCAGGACAATTACATCTGGGTTTTAGTCGACGACGATCGCAGATGCATCATTGTTGATCCAGGCGAATCCGCACCGATCCTGCACGCGCTAAAAGAAAACTCCTGGCAGCCGGAAGCGATCCTCCTTACCCATCACCATCACGATCATGTCGGCGGTGTTCCCGATCTCCTTGCGCGCTATCCCCATCTTCCTGTCTACGGACCAGCTGAGACACAGGATAAGGGTACGACGCAAGTTGTCGAAGAAGGCGAAAGTATCCTCATCCTCGGGTGGGAGTTTTCCGTATTTGCTACGCCAGGTCACACTTCCGGTCATCTCTGTTTCTACAGCAAACCTTATCTGTTTTGTGGCGATACGCTGTTTTCTGGCGGCTGTGGAAGGCTGTTTGAAGGCACGCCAGAACAGATGTATCAATCTTTACAGAAAATTAATGCGCTGCCAGCCGACACCGTAATTTGTTGCGCACATGAGTATACATTAGGGAATATGAAGTTTGCTGCAAGCGTGCTGCCTGAGGATCGGGCGATTCAGGATTATTACCAGAAAGTGAAGGAGTTACGTGCAAAAAACCAAAAAACACTCCCCGTAATTCTGAAAAATGAGCGACAAATAAATTTATTTTTAAGAACTGATGATGTTGATTTAATTAATAAAATTAATCAAGAAACAAATTTGTTACAACCTGAAGCGCGATTTGCATGGTTAAGGTCAAAGAAAGATAACTTCAGATAATTGCGGGTTGCCTTTTCAAAATTTCGCCGTTATCATCGCTCGTCTTTTAAGCAACTATTGACACACACATGAAGGCAAAAGCGATATTACTCGCCTCTGTCCTGCTTGTAGGTTGCCAGTCACAAAACGGCAGCAACGTACAACAGCACGCACAGAGCCTTTCTGCGGCTGGTCAAGGGGAAGCAGGGAAGTTTACGAGTCAGGCGCGATGGTTGGACGATGGGACATCCTTCGCGCAGGAACAAGACTTGTGGGCCTCTATTGGCGACGAGCTAAAGATGGGAATTCCGGAAAACAGCCGGATTCGCGAACAGAAACAGAAGTATTTGAGAAATAAGAGCTATCTCCACGATGTAACATTACGGGCAGAGCCGTATATGTACTGGATAGCCGGGCAAGTTAAGAAACGTAACATGCCTATGGAACTGGTACTACTACCCATAGTGGAGAGCGCTTTTGACCCGCACGCGACGTCTGGCGCCAATGCAGCAGGCATCTGGCAGATCATTCCGAGCACAGGGCGAAATTATGGTTTAAAGCAGACCCGCAACTACGATGCGCGTCGTGATGTTGTCGCTTCAACGACAGCCGCTCTCGACATGATGCAACGTCTGAACAAGATGTTTGACGGCGACTGGTTATTGACTGTCGCGGCGTATAACAGTGGTGAAGGTCGTGTACTGAAGGCAATGAAAGCGAATAAAGCGCGTGGAAAATCCACAGACTTCTGGTCGCTCTCACTGCCACAGGAAACAAAGATTTACGTACCGAAAATGCTGGCACTGAGTGACATTCTCAAGAACAGCAAACGTTACGGTGTACAACTGCCAACACCAGACGAAAGTCGTGCACTGGCGCGTGTCCGCCTCAGCAGCCCGGTTGATATTCAACAGGTTGCCGATATGACGGGTATGTCGGTAAGTAAGCTTAAAACCTTTAATGCAGGTGTTAAAGGCTCCACGCTGGGTGCTAGTGGCCCACGCTATGTGATGATTCCGCAGAAACATGCGGAACAGTTACGAGAGTCTTTAGCTTCGGGTGAAATTGCAGCCGTTCAGTCCACGCTGATCGCTGATACGTCGCCTGTAAGCAGCCGCAGCTATAAGGTGCGTTCAGGTGATACGCTTTCAGGTATTGCATCACGTCTTGGCGTGAATGCGAAAGATCTCCAGCAGTGGAATAATCTGCGCGGATCGGGTCTGAAAGTGGGTCAAACGCTGACCATAGGTGCAGGTAGCAGCGCACAGCGTCTCGCTAAAAACAGCGATAGCATTACCTATCGCGTACGTAAAGGCGACTCGCTGTCCAGTATTGCTAAGCGTCACGGCGTAAACATCAAAGATGTGATGCGCTGGAACAACGATACTGATAACCTGCAACCTGGCGACCAGCTGACGTTGTTTGTGAAAAACAGCGCTACGCCAGATTCCTGATAGTACGATCGCTTGTTAAAAAGGCACCGATTCCCCTCGGTGCCTTTTTTATTTATCCCGCTTTTTGCGCTTCAGCCATAATGGTGTCGCTGGTAAACGAACCATCGTCATGCAGTTCAAAGTACGCCTTCACGTCAGCAGAGGCGCTCTCCTGATACAATCGGATCGCCTGAGTCAAAGCCTCCGGTGTGCGCATCCGCGCAATCCATGACGTAAACTCCAGCGGCAAACGGTCGGTAATCAATGAGCGTGAAATCAAGCCGGCTTCGGTGATAAACGTAAGCCACTCTCCACTGGAGTAGTTTTGCACGTGCGAGGTATCACGCAGCGCTTCAACCGTCTGGAGCCAGATATTTCGTACCGGATGTCCGGGAGACATCACGTCCATGATGATGAAGATTCCGCCCGGTTTGAGTACGCGTTTCACTTCCCGTAATGCCTGCCCCACATCATGCCAGTGGTGTGCAGAGTAACGGCTAATCACAACCTCAAACGACGCATCCTCAAAGGGTAAAGATTCAGCGTAGCCCTGGCGCGTCGTGACGTTATTCAGCCCTTTCGCTTTCGCCGCTTCAGCAACCACATCGAGCATCTGGCTCGATAAGTCATACGCCGTCACCTGAGCAACCTGCTGTGCGGCGGTAAAACTGGCGTGCCCCGCCCCGCAGCCTAAGTCCAGCACGTGCGCGTCAGGAAACGCGGCGAGCCGTTCGCCGAGACGTACCAGATCGCGGCCAGAGGCGTGCACGGCGCTGCTCAGGTAGGCACTTGCCTGAGAACCAAACTGTTTTTCGACGTTGTCATGATGGGAGTGTGTTGTTGTCATGTTGCTGTCCTTTTATGGGTTAAAAAAGAAAGGGCAGCACCCGCACAGGCCTGCCCCACGGCAGACCTGACGCACCATTATTTATCAGGTTTGCCGGGACTGAATTCAACTAGTAGAGGATTATGATCGGAGGCGCGCGTCACCAGAACGGAGGCGTCGTGCACGCTTAAACCCCGATAGAAGACAAAATCGAGAGGACGACCAAACGCTTTCTTGCGCTGGTCATCGTTAAAACGAACTTCACGCAGCGACATTTCACGCGCGAAGCGGTACAACGCGTTCATACGCGGACGGCTCCAGGCATTGAAGTCCCCGGCCATAATGATCGGCCCACTGTGATGAGCAATCTGATCGCCAATGGGAAGTAACTGCTTACTGTACACATCAACCCCCAGGCTGAAGTTCACCGCATGAATGTTTACCACCATCAGCAGACGGGTGTCGGGCAACGGATAGACCGTGACCAGCGCCGATTTTGCCAGACGCAGGATTGGCTCACGTTCACGCAGCGGGCAGCAATAGACCGGATGTGCGGCTGAAAGGGTCATCACCCCAGAAGGATGCTGTGGCAGAACAAAGGCTGGCACCTGATCGGCTGCAAGATAGTTTGTCGTTGCAAACCTGACCAGCTCAGGCGTGGTTTGCGCCTCCTGTAACAGAACCAGATGTGCATCTTTACCAAAATTTTGAAGTACGGATAACCACTCCGCGCGCTGTTGCTTAAAGATGTTCCACACCAGTACGCGAATTTTTTCGTCACTGCTTAATGGAGTGCCCGCTGGTAATGCCTGGCTGAGGCTCGCAAACGACCCCGGAGGCAAGATCCTCTCCGCGGGCATTCCGGCTACATAACGCATGGCATAGGTATTTTTTCGCACTTTCGGAAACGGCCTCTGTAACATGAACCAGCCCGGAAAACGGACTGGTTCTAATGTTATAGGGATTTTAGGTCACACTTTCAACGCAATTACTGAGAAACCGCTTTCCAGTTTTGTAAGCAAGCACTTACTGATACTTATCCAAGCGCGACGCGAGCGGGTTTATCAAGCCGTCCACTCAGCCCAATAAGGAGGAAAGCGACAAGCACAATTACCGCACCAATCCATGGCGTTTGGGTTAATCCAACGTGTTCAACCGTCTGCCCGCCGATAACCGATCCGAGTGCGATACCGATATTGAATGCGGCGATATTCAGGCCGGATGCGACATCCACCGCATTGGGCGTATAGCGTTCGGCTTTCTGTACAACATAGACCTGCAATCCCGGTACGTTACCAAAAGCGAATATTCCCATAACCAATACCGTTACCAGCGCGGCATATTGTATCGACGCGGTGAACTGGAAAATCATCAGCAGGACAACCAGCGCGGCGAAGATAAATTTTAGCGCCGGTACCGCACCATGCTTATCTGCAAGCTTACCGCCCCAGATATTGCCGATTGCGACGGAGATACCGTAGCCCAGTAAAATCCAGCTCACTGCGCCCGGAGAAAAACCAGCCAGCTCCTGCATCATCGGTGCAAGGAAAGTGAACGCAGTGAACACACCTCCATAACCCAGCGCCGTAACGGCATAGATCAGCAGCAGGCGCGGGTGTGTCAGAACCTTAACCTGATCGCTCAGGCTGGCGCTCGCGCGTCCCGGAATACTGGAGGGCACCAGCAGCAGGCTGGCTACCAGAGCAATCACGCCCAACAGCGATACCGCGAGGAAGGTTTCTCGCCAGCCAAAATGTTGCCCAATAAACGTTCCTAACGGCACGCCGGTCACCAGCGCGACGGTTAAGCCGCCAAACATAATCGCAATGGCTGACGCCGCTTTCTCTTTTGGCACCAGGCTGGTTGCAATCGTGGAACCGATGGAGAAGAAGACACCGTGCGCGAGGCCAGTCAGCAAACGGGCAATGACCAGCGTGGTGTAGTCAGGAGCCTGCCACGCCAGAATATTGCCGGCGGTGAAGAGCACCATCAGGGCAACTAACAGTTGTTTACGTGGAAAGCGTCCAGTCAGTGCGGTCAGCACAGGCGCCCCAACAGCGACGCCTAACGCGTAAATAGATACCAGCAGACCGGCAGAAGGCAGCGAAATGGCGAGTTGTTCAGCAATGGTGGGGACAAGTCCTACAATAACAAATTCGGTCGTGCCAATTGCGAAGGCACTGATCGTCAGGGCAAGAAGCGCCAGTGGCATAAATACTCCGTCTCTTCAGGATTAAGATGACAGGCAGTATGCGCCAGTGTTTAAATAACAAAAATGGTTAGAATCTCAATAGAATTTTGCGGATGATGCAATAATGAAAGCCACATCGGAAGAACTGACTATCTTTGTTGCCGTTGTTGAAAGCGGCAGCTTCAGCCGTGCGGCCGAACAGCTCGGGCAGGCGAACTCCGCCATCAGCCGCTCGGTAAAAAAGCTGGAGATGAAGCTCGGGGTGAGCCTGCTCAACAGAACAACGCGGCAGCTCAGCCTGACGGAAGAAGGTGAACGTTATTTTCGCCGCGTACAATCCGTTTTGCAGGAGATGGCGGCAGCTGAGACGGAAATAATGGAGTCACGTAGCACTCCGCGTGGATTGCTACGTATTGATGCGGCGACGCCGGTCGTGCTTCATTTTCTGATGCCGTTAATCAAGCCATTCCGGGAGCGTTACCCGGAGATGACTCTGTCTCTGGTCTCCTCCGAGACGTTTATCAATCTTATTGAGCGTAAAGTTGATGTGGCGATCCGCGCGGGAACCCTGACGGATTCAAGTTTACGCGCTCGCCCTCTGTTCACCAGCTATCGCAAAATTATCGCGTCACCGCAATATATTGCTGAGCATGGCAAACCTGAGACCGTTGAGGAGCTGAAGCAGCACCTGTGCCTGGGCTTTACGGAACCTGTCTCGCTGAATACCTGGCCCGTGGCCTGTCATGACGGACAACTTCATGAGATCACCTGCGGACTTTCGTCTAATAGCGGGGAAACGCTGAAACAGCTTTGTCTTGAAGGAAATGGGATCGCCTGTTTATCAGACTATATGATCGATAAGGAAATAGCTGCGGGTCAGCTTGTAGAACTGATGGCTGACAAACGCTTACCTGTAGAGATGCCTTTTAGCGCAGTGTATTACAGTGACAGAGCGGTAAGTACGCGCATACGCGCTTTTATCGACTTCCTTAGCGAACATATAAAAACAGCTCCCGGAGGAGCTGTGTGAGGGTTTAAGGGTACAGAGGGAGGGCTTTTATTAATCCCAGTCTGGGGCTAACCCTTCCGGGCTGACCAGACGATCGTTGCATTCCAGTGCAGCGATCGCGTTGTTATCTTCATCATCAAGCTGGAGATCCCGCGCTAACAGGTTACTTGCCAGGTTTT
This sequence comes from Enterobacter cloacae complex sp. IR5403, assembly GCF_049238705.1. NCBI lineage: Bacteria > Pseudomonadati > Pseudomonadota > Gammaproteobacteria > Enterobacterales > Enterobacteriaceae > Enterobacter > Enterobacter cloacae complex sp. IR5403. The sequence continues at coordinate 31,448 of NZ_JBMKHP010000025.1, forward strand.
CACGTTTGGTTGAAGACGGGATCACGACATAACCTTCACCCATTGCCCATGCCAGAATGACCTGCGCAGCAGTCGCGTTATGTTTCTCAGCGATACGCGTAATCACTTCATCTTTCAGTGCCTTACCATAGGCCAGCGTCATGTATGAGGTGATGTGGATACCGTGCTGTTTCGCCCAGTCCACGACTTTACGGTTTTGCAGGTAAGGAGAGAGTTCAATCTGGTTGGTGGCGATATTTTCTTTACCCACTGCGGCAATCGCCCTTTCCATCAATGGGATAGTGAAGTTAGAGATGCCAATTTCACGCGTTAAGCCCTGCTCTTTCGCTTCCAGCAGCGCCTGCATGAACTCCTCCACAGAGACGGCATCGTCAGGAGATGGCCAGTGGATCAGCGTCAGATCAACATAGTCAGTACGCAGCTTTTTCAGACTTTCCTTCAGGCTTGGGATCAGCTTGTCTTTGCTGAGATTCTCAATCCAGATTTTAGTGGTGATGAAAAGTTCGTCGCGCGGTACGCCACTCTCTTCGATGGCCTGACCTACGGCAGCTTCGTTATCATAAATCTGCGCCGTATCAATAGCACGATAGCCCAACTCGAGTGCGGTTTTAACAGATGCAATAACAACATCGTCTTTCAGGCGGAAAGTGCCCAGACCCAGTGCAGGGATAGTCATATGATTCCTCAATCGTTATGTTCGTAAACTGAGGAGAATTATCGCTGTAGTTGTTATGACGAAAAAGATCGTAAAATGCAGAGGATTTTTGCTAATTTCGCAACAATCAAACGACAGATAAGAAAAAAGCCCTGAGCGTTAGCTCAGGGCTTTTAATAAGTGGCGGAACGGACGGGACTCGAACCCGCGACCCCCTGCGTGACAGGCAGGTATTCTAACCGACTGAACTACCGCTCCACCGAATACTTCTGTAACCACCGGATTCATACACCGGCTTACTACTTAATTTGATGCCTGGCAGTTCCCTACTCTCACATGGGGAGACCCCACACTACCATCGGCGCTACGGCGTTTCACTTCTGAGTTCGGCATGGG
>NZ_JBMKHP010000026.1:0-28366 GCF_049238705.1 Enterobacter cloacae complex sp. IR5403
GCGCACTAAGACCGCACGAATATAATGGTGGGTTAACGCCAAACGAATCAGAAAACCGATACTGGAAAAACTCTAACGCGGTGGCCAGTTTTTGTTGACCACTTCACATCGAGCCTCAGCAGCTTCGGCAGGGCGGGTAATGGTGAGAAGCTGCCACATGAACAGACTCCGCGTGGACACACTGATACTTGCCGTACGCATTGTTTGCATTAACTGTGGAAGTTGATCCGGGCGGATACTCGGCATATTTTTCTTTTGCGGTTTCTCGAATGCTTTTCCGATATTGACACTAGGAACCGCATCAATCAGGCCTGTGTTCTGCGCATAAATCATGACTTCGTTAATACGCTGGCAAAGGCGGCGAACAGTCTCTAATGCACCTCTGGCCTGAACTGGCTGCACTGCTTTAACCAGAGTATGAGCCTTAATCTCAGTGACGCTGATATCACCGATTGCTGGGAAAACATCTCTCTCAAGCGAGCGCCAGATATCGTCGGCATAGTCCTCTGTTACGCTGGCTTTCTTCACATTCCACCAACGCTCGGCAACTAACAAGAAGGTATTAGTTTTGGCCTCTTGTGAATTTCTGACCTGTTCTTTCTGATGTTCTTGGGGATCAATGTCTTTCGCCAATAAAACTTTAGATTCGGCTCTAAGTTTACGTGCATCAGAAAGCGAGACCGCAGGGTAGGCACCGAAGCTCTGTTTGGTTCGCTGCTTGGTCAGAGGTCGGTAGTAACGGAACTGCCAGAGCTTACTACCGCTGGACTTGATTAACAGAGTAAGCCCGTCACCATCATACAGCTGGTAATCGGCATCTTTAGGTTTGGCGGCTTTGATTTCCGTATCGGTTAACGGCTTGGTTTTTCTTGCCATGGGAGAGTCTCCATGCGTTTAGGCCCAACGAAAACAATAGAGCTTTTCGTTGGGCCTATCAATGGGCCTAAAAGGTTCGGATTTAATTAGTTCTCTTCGGACTTCGCGGGACAAATTGAGGGCACAAAAAAGCCCGCAGGGCTTACGCCGTGCGGGCTCTTAGGACTTCATCGGATGACTCTGGTAATCACCGATGGAGAATTTTGGTGGAGCTGGCGGGAGTTGAACCCGCGTCCGAAATTTCTACATCCTCGGTACTACATGCTTAGTTTGTCTTTACATTCGCACGCCAGCTGCGGACAAACACGCCACTAACGAACTAGCCTGATTAGTTTTAACGCTTCAACCCCAGGCAGGGTTTCCACGCGATCTCTTTTGGGTTTGACCTCTCTTTGATCCCCGTCTTAAGAGCGGAAGCTAGGGAGAGAGGGCTCTTAGCAGGTTATTAAGCTGCTAAAGCGTAGTTTTCGTCGTTTGCGACTATTTTTTTGCGGCTTTTAACGAGGCAAACCGCCCCTCGGCATGCACCTTGGGTTTCGCAAATCCCGTCGAATCCAGAATCAGCCCCAATAGTGTTGAACTCAGTATACCAGATTTTACTTCCTCGACACCAGCCCGAAACGCTAACTTATTGAATAGTACAATAAGTGCGCAGAATCAACGTCCTGCGTTTTTCATGATACGTGCTTTGTCGAGCTGCCACTCGCGTGCTTTCAGGTCAGTACGTTTGTCGTGCTGTTTCTTACCTTTCGCCACGCCGATTTTCACTTTGCACCAGGCGTTTTTCCAGTACAAAGAGAGCGCCACCACGGTGAAGCCTTCGCGGTTGATGCGTCCGTAGAGGGATTCCAGTTCGCGCTTGTTCAGCAGCAGCTTACGGGTGCGGGTAGGATCGCAGACGTAATGTGAAGAGGCGACGGTCAGCGGCGTAAAGTTCGCGCCGAACAGGAAGGCCTCACCGTCTTTCAGGATCACGTAGCTGTCGCCGATATTGGCTTTCCCGGCACGCAGCGATTTTACTTCCCAGCCCTGCAACGCAAGGCCTGCCTCGAATTCTTCTTCGATGAAATACTCGTGGCGAGCACGCTTGTTAAGCGCAATGGTCGCCGAACCAGGTTTATGTGCTTTTTTCTTCGTCATAAGTGTCGTAAAGCCGTCGGTAATCTGATTTTAAAAAGTCACCTCATTGCGTCCTGTGAGGTCTAACGCGCTATCTTAGCACGAGATAAGGCTTAGCGTTTTTTTAACAGGTGATAAATGTTATTATTTGTCTGTTGTGTGACCATGGAAAATGCTATGCCTCAGATTAGCCGTACCGCGCTTGTTCCCTACAGCGCGGAACAAATGTATCAGTTAGTGAACGACGTTCAGTCCTATCCGGAATTTATTCCGGGATGCACCGGTAGCCGGGTGCTGGAATCCGGCCCGACGCAGATGACTGCGGCCGTGGATGTCTCCAAAGCGGGGATCAGCAAAACGTTCACCACGCGCAATACCCTGACGAGCAATCAGAGTATTTTGATGCATCTGGTGGATGGTCCGTTTAAAAAACTGATGGGGGGGTGGAAGTTTACGCCGCTGAGCGCTGACGCCTGCCGCATTGAGTTTCATCTGGATTTTGAATTTACCAATAAGCTGATCGAACTGGCGTTTGGCCGTATCTTTAAAGAGCTGGCCTCGAATATGGTTCAGGCGTTCACCACGCGCGCCAAAGAGGTTTACAGTGTCGCATAAGATTGCTGTTGAGGTGGTGTATGCGCTGCCGGAGAAGCAGTATTTGCAGCGCGTGATGCTTGAAGAGGGTGCCACCGTTGAGGCGGCTATCCGGGCCTCCGGCATCCTTGAACTTCGCCGTGATATTGACCTGGCGAAGAATAAAGTCGGCATTTATAGCCGTCCGGTAAAGCTTGCTGATGCGCTGAAGGATGGCGATCGGGTTGAGATTTATCGCCCGCTGATTGCTGACCCGAAAGAGCTGCGCCGTCAGCGAGCGGAGAAATCGGGTAAGTAACGCTTTCTCCCCCGGTGGCGCTTCGCTTACCGGGACTACGATTCTGCGTAAGAATTCAGATACAAAAAAGGTGCTCAATGAGCACCTTTTTGCGTTGCTGACGCCTGATTATTTGGTCAGGGCAGGCTTGTTGTCGATGTTGGTCAGCACGCCGGCACTGCTGAAGGTCAGCGTCAGGGTTTGCTGGGTCACATCTTCATGACCGGGCTGCTGGCGGAATACATAGAACCAGGTGTTTGTGCCGAACGGATCGGACATCATCGGGGTTCCCAGGGCATAAGCGACCTGCTGTTGTGTCATACCCACGCGGATTTTGGACACATCGTTAGGGGTAAGGTAGTTCCCCTGGTTGATGTCAGGACGGTAAACCACTTTCTCCAGAGTGGAACAGCCTGCGGTCAACATCAGAAGAACCGCTGCGGCAGCGGTCAGCGTTTTACAGCGCATAGTGATTTGATTCCTTTTCGGGCCCGAGCAGTACGCGGCTCATATGTAATATGCCGATGATAATAGACCTTGCCCCACTTTGAAACCGGTCTGGCGGCGTTTTTGTTGTTCTGTATGACCCTGAGATCCCGAAAAAGTTTATGCCGCCAGCAGTTCTTTCGCATTCGCAAGCGTATTGCGGGTGACTTCACTGCCGCCGAGCAAGCGTGCCAGCTCCTGCAAGCGTGAGCGTTTATCCAGCGGCTTCATGTGCGTTTCCGTCATTTCGCCATCGGTTTCCTTGCTGACGATAAAGTGGTGATGACCACATCCGGCGACCTGCGGCAGGTGAGTCACACACATGACCTGCGTCGATTCACCTAACTGACGCAGCAGTTTGCCGACAACGGCCGCGGTCGGGCCGCTGATACCCACATCCACTTCATCGAAAATCAACGCCGGGGTTTCCATTTTACGGGCGGTAATCACCTGAATGGCCAGGGCGATACGCGACAGTTCACCGCCGGAAGCCACTTTCGAAATCGCCTGCAAAGGCTGGCCCGGGTTGGTGGTGACGCGGAATTCTACGCGATCTGCGCCTTCCGCCGTCAGGTGATTCTCTTCAAAGCGAACATCTATGGTGAACACCCCATGCGGCATCGCCAGCGTATGCATGCTGTCGGTAATGTGCTGGCTAAGCTCCAGCGCATAGTGTTGCCGCACGTCATGCAGCCGTTTCGCCGTTTCCAGCGCCTGCTGATGATGCAGATTAACCGCCAGAGACAAGGTTTCAAGGGAATCGGCCTGATCGTCCAGCTGCTGCTGTTCCTCCAGCAGAGACTGATAGTAATTCGGCAGCTCTTCCGGGGTTACGTGATGCTTACGCGCCAGTGAAATCTGACGGGAGATGCGTTGCTCAAGTTCGAACAGACGGTTCGGGTCGAGATCCAGACGTTCACAGTAGTGGCGCAGTTCATCCCCGGCTTCTGAAATCTGAATCGCGGCCTCTTCCAGCATTTCCAGTACGCCAGAAAGCTTATTGTCCATGCCGGTCAGTTCGGTCACAAGCTGACGCACGTTATACAGCTGGCTCTGCAAATTCACGTCTTCGCCATCCGCCAGCATATTAAGGGCAGTCTGGCTGGTGGAAAGCAGCTGACCGCTGTTGGCCAGACGCTTGTACTCTTCGTCGATTTGCTCAAATTCACCCGCCTGCGGGTTAAATTCGTTCAGCTCTTTCAGCTGATATTCCAGCAGCTCGGCGCGCGCGGTACGCTCCTGGCTTTGCTGCTGATGCTGCGCAAGTTCGCGGCAGCTTTGATGCCACTGACGATAGTGCTCCGCCATGAGTTGAGTAAGCGCGTACTCACCTGCGTAGCCATCAAGCAGGGCTTTCTGTTGTTCGGGTTTGATTAACTGCTGGTGCGCATGCTGACCATGGATCTGGATGAGCAGCTGGCCCAGCTCGCGAAGCTGGGAAAGGGGAACCGCTGTACCATTGATAAAACCGCGGGAGCGGCCATCGCTGCTGATGACGCGGCGAAGTAAACACTCACGTCCGTCTTCGAGCTGGTTCGCTTCCAGCCAGCGCAGGGCGGCAGGTGTGTCTTTCAACGAGAAGCGGGCGCAGAGATCGGCACGGGCGGCGCCTGTGCGCACCATATCCCCCTCAGCACGACCGCCGAGGCACAAGCCGAGGGCATCAATGGCAATGGATTTACCTGCACCGGTTTCTCCGGTAATCGCCGTCATTCCGCTATGGAAGTCGATCTCAAGCTCACGAACAATGGCAAAGTTGCTGATGGTCAGTTGTGCCAGCATAATTGTTTTCCTGTATGAAAAACCATAACTGTGTTTGTATACAGTATAAACTGGTTTTATATACAGTAAAGTGCTGGATGCAAAATCAGAACAATTTTTTTGACCAGCCGAGCTTGGAGCTTAATGTTTTGAAATAGCTGTAATCTTTCGGGTGAATCAGGTTCAGATGGTAATCGCAGCGGCGAATGAGGACATCTTCACCTTCCTGAATGGGGAGCGCAATCTGACTGTCGCAGCTGATCTCCAGGTCGTTACGGCGATGGGAAAAACGCAGGCGGATGGTGCTGTCGCCGTTGATCACCAGCGGACGCGCCGAGAGCGTATGCGGGAACATCGGCACCAGGGTAATGGCATCCAGCGATGGCGTCAGGATTGGGCCTCCGGCTGAAAGCGAGTAGGCAGTTGACCCCGTCGGGGTTGAAATAATCAGCCCGTCAGAACGCTGCGAGAAAGCGAAGATTTCGTCGATATAGACTTCGAACTCGATCATGTGCGCCACTTTACCGGGATGGAGAACCACCTCGTTAATGGCGGTGCTGATGCGCTTCTGGCAGTCCTGCTGACACACCTGGGCTTCCAGTAAAAACCGTTTTTCACTGATATAGTGGCCTTCCAGCACGTCCGCCAGCTGCTGCTGCGCATTGTCCGGGTCGAGGTCGGTCAGGAAACCGAGATTGCCACGGTTAATACCAATAACCTTAATATCATAGCGAGCCAGCGTTCGCGCCGCGCCCAGCATATTGCCGTCGCCACCGACCACCACGGCGAGATCCGCCTGCTGGCCAATTTCCGCCAGCGTGCCGGTTCTGACGCTTTTAAGCTGCAACTCCTGGGCGATCTGCTGCTCGACCATCACTTCATAGCCTTTACCACACAGCCAGCGATACAACATTTCATGTGTCGTCAATGCGGTAGGGTGACGCGGATGGCCGACGATCCCAATACACCTGAAATGATTATTCATTTTCTGGAGGTCCTTGTGCCTGATGAATGATGACAATCTGCCTTGTTCCCTTGAATCCAGGAAACTGATCCCCATAATAAGCGAAGTTAGCGAGATGAATGCAGAAAAACGCGGAGAAATTCATGAGTAGTAAAGAACAGAAAACGCCTGAGGGGCAAGCCCCTGAAGAAATTATCACGGAACAGCACGATGAAGTTGAGGCAGTAGAGCCAGACACGTCTGCTGAGCAGGTGGACCCGCGCGATGAAAAAATTGCCAACCTGGAAGCTCAGTTGGTAGAAGCGCAGAATCGCGAACGCGATGGCGTACTGCGTATCAAAGCGGAAATGGAAAACCTGCGCCGTCGTACCGAGCTGGACGTTGAAAAGGCGCACAAATTTGCGCTGGAGAAATTCGTCAACGAACTGCTTCCGGTGATCGACAGCCTGGATCGCGCGCTGGAAGTGGCGGATAAAGCTAACCCGGATAACGCGGCGATGATTGAAGGCATTGAGCTGACGCTGAAATCCATGCTGGATGTGGTGCGTAAGTTCGGTGTTGAAGTGATTGCCGATACGGATGTACCGCTGGATCCAAACGTTCACCAGGCCATTGCGATGGTGGAATCCGAAGACGTTGCCGCGGGTAACGTGCTGGGCGTGATGCAGAAAGGGTATACCCTGAACGGTCGTACTATTCGCGCTGCGATGGTGACCGTGGCGAAAGCGAAAGCGTAATTTGCCGACCCGTAGTGCCGGGTGGCGGCTTCGCCTCACCCGGCCTACAACATTACTCGGCGATACTTTCGCGTAAAGGTTTAACGGGCAGGACCTTCACCTGCTTAATCATGTTGTCCTGAACGTCCAGAATATCAATATCATACTGTTCAATGCGCACGCGCGTGCCTGCCGCCGGGATCTCTTCCAGCGCTTCCAGGATCATTCCGTTCATCGTCCGCGCTTCGTCTTCCGGCAAATGCCAGTTGAACGCTTTATTGATTTCACGAATGTTGGCGCTGCCGTCGATAAGCACTGACCCGTCGTTTTGCGGGGTGACTTCTTCGGCAAGGGAAGGCGACATTGACGTGGTAAAGTCCCCGACAATCTCTTCCAGAATATCTTCGACCGTCACCAGCCCCTGTATGTCGCCGTATTCATCCACCACCAGGCCGACTTTCTTCTTGTTTCGCTGGAACTTCACCAGCTGCGTGCTGAGTGGGGTGCCTTCCGGCACGTAGTAAATTTCGTCGGCGGCGCGCAGCATTACCTCTTTGGTGAACTCGTTTTTCTCAGTCATCAGACGATAGGCCTCGCGCACGCGCAGCATGCTGATGGCATCGTCGAGGGAATCGCGATAGAGGACGATACGCCCGTGCGGGGAGTGTGTCAGCTGGCGGACAATGGCCTTCCAGTCGTCGTTGATATCAATCCCGACGATTTCATTGCGCGGCACCATGATGTCGTCAACGCTGACCTTTTCCAGATCCAGCACCGACAGGAGCATGTCCTGATTGCGGCGGGAGATCTGCGAGCGGGATTCATTCACGATGGTACGCAGTTCGTCTTTGCTGAGCGCGCTACTAATGGTGACGTCTGCCTTTATACCCACCATGCGCATCAGCACCCGTGTCACCATATTCAGCAGCCAGACCAGCGGCATCATCAGAATAAGCAGCGGTGCTAACAGGAAGCTGCTCGGGTAGGCGACTTTTTCCGGGTAAAGAGCGGCGATGGTTTTGGGCAGCACTTCCGCAAACACCAGCACCACAAACGTGAGCACACCTGTGGCAATCGCCACGCCTGCGTTGCCGTACAGACGCATCCCGACGATGGTGCCCAACGCAGAAGCGAGAATATTGACCAGGTTGTTACCGATAAGCACCAGGCTAATCAGCCGGTCCGGCTTACGCAGAAGCTTTTCGACACGACGCGCGGCACGGTTACCCTGCTTGGCGCGATGACGTAACCGGTAGCGGTTCAGCGTCATCATGCCGGTTTCAGAGCCAGAGAAATAAGCGGAGATGACCACCATGATGACCAGAATGACGATCAGCGTGGTGGTAGAGATGTGTTCCAGGGGGAACTCCTTTTGTTACTTAGCCAGCAAATTGCTGTATGAAGCGGCTACCAAAATAGGCAAGCGTGAGAATGCCCGCACCCGCTACGTTGAACCAGACCACGCGACGACCGCGCCAGCCTTCATGATAATGGCCCCATAACAGGACAATATAGACAAACCACGCGATGATGGAGAGGACCGCTTTATCGATATTCTCCACGCTGAACAGGTTCTTCATATAAAACAAGCCCGTGCACAGCGTCAGCGTCAGCAGAACCACACCGACCTGGGTGATGTGGAACATCTTACGCTCAATCACCATCAGCGGCGGCATTTCGTGGTTAAACGCCAGCTTTTTATTTTTCAGCTGGTAGTCAATCCAGGCGAGTTGCATGGCGTAAAGGGCGGCGATGATCAGCGTCGCGTAGGAGAACAGCGACAGGCCAATATGCACCAGCATCCCCGGCGTGGCTTCCAGGTGAGTAATAAACTCATTGGGCATGAACGTGGCTAACGCCAGGTTGATCAGCGCAAAGGCGTAGACTATCGGCAGCAGCAGCCAGCCACGGTTTTTAGACGCGACAATGGTCATGACCGTACAGATCATCAGGCTGACCAGCGAGCCGACGTTCAGTACGCTCAGATTTTGCACGCTGCCGTCGCCGGGAATGATGCGTGATTCCAGCGCAAACGCGTGGCTAATCAGTGCGATCACTGCCGAAAGAATAGCCATGCGCCGCCAGCCGCTGTTTTTTTGCAGCAGGCCAGGAATGATCAGCGCGAGGCTGACAGAGTAGGCAACAAGGGCGATCAGTGCGAAAACAGGCATATAGGCGTCGACAGTTGTCTTAATAAGAAAGAGAAGCAGTATAACGTTACGTGACGCCTGCTCCAACCGTTGCATAACAACAAAGGCGCCTTCATGTTATACTCCGGCAAAATTCTGTGTATGTGTCGCCCAGGCGACCTAACGTTTCTACCCCAGGCGAGAGACAATGTTTGATAATTTAACCGATCGTTTGTCGCGCACGCTGCGCAACATCAGCGGCCGTGGACGCCTCACCGAAGAGAACATCAAGGAAACGCTGCGCGAAGTGCGCATGGCGCTGCTGGAAGCAGACGTCGCGTTGCCGGTCGTACGTGATTTTATCAACCGCGTGAAAGAGAAAGCGGTTGGCCATGAAGTGAACAAGAGCCTGACTCCGGGTCAGGAGTTCGTCAAAATCGTCCGTAACGAACTGGTTTCGGCGATGGGTGAAGAGAACCAGGTGCTTAACCTGGCGGCTCAGCCGCCGGCCGTCGTACTGATGGCGGGTCTGCAAGGTGCGGGTAAAACCACCAGCGTTGGTAAGCTGGGGAAATTCCTGCGCGAAAAGCACAAGAAAAAGGTGCTGGTGGTGTCGGCGGACGTGTATCGCCCAGCGGCGATCAAACAGCTGGAAACGCTGGCCGAGCAGGTTGGCGTAGACTTCTTCCCGTCCGACGTGGCGCAGAAGCCTGTCGATATCGTTAACGCGGCGCTGAAAGAGGCGAAGCTGAAATTCTACGACGTGCTGCTGGTGGATACCGCCGGTCGTCTGCACGTTGACGAAGCGATGATGGACGAAATCAAGCAGGTGCATGCCTCTATCAATCCGGTAGAGACCCTGTTTGTTGTTGACGCCATGACCGGTCAGGATGCGGCGAACACCGCAAAAGCGTTTAACGAAGCCCTGCCGTTAACCGGCGTGGTGCTGACCAAAGTCGACGGCGATGCCCGCGGCGGTGCGGCGCTCTCTATTCGTCATATCACCGGTAAGCCAATCAAGTTCCTCGGCGTGGGCGAGAAAACCGAAGCGCTGGAGCCGTTCCATCCGGATCGTATTGCCTCCCGTATCCTCGGCATGGGCGACGTGCTGTCGCTGATCGAAGATATTGAAAGCAAGGTTGACCGCGCGCAGGCGGAAAAACTCGCCAGCAAGCTGAAAAAGGGCGACGGTTTCGATCTGACCGACTTCCTTGAGCAGCTGCGTCAGATGAAAAACATGGGCGGCATGGCAAGCCTGATGGGCAAACTGCCAGGCATGGGCCAGATCCCGGACAACGTCAAATCCCAGATGGATGACAAAGTGCTGGTTCGTATGGAGGCCATCATCAACTCGATGACGCTGAAAGAGCGCGCGAAGCCAGAAATCATCAAAGGTTCCCGTAAACGCCGTATCGCAGCCGGTTGCGGCATGCAGGTGCAGGACGTTAACCGCCTTCTGAAACAGTTCGACGACATGCAGCGCATGATGAAGAAAATGAAGAAAGGCGGCATGGCGAAGATGATGCGCGGCATGAAAGGCATGATGCCTCCCGGTTTTCCTGGGCGTTAATCGCTTTTGAGATTGCTTTTTGCCCGAAAATGAGTAAAATTTTCGGGCTTTTAATATGACACCCGGGCTCCGTTCCTCGATGGGGCCCGGTTGTTTTATTCACACAAGAGGATGTTATGGTAACTATTCGTTTAGCTCGTCACGGCGCTAAAAAGCGTCCGTTCTACCAGGTTGTTGTGACTGACAGCCGTAATGCACGCAACGGTCGCTTCATCGAGCGCGTTGGTTTCTTCAACCCACTGGCCGCTGGCGCAGAAGAAGAAACCCGTCTGGATCTGGATCGTATCGCTCACTGGGTTGGCCAGGGCGCTACTGTTTCCGATCGCGTTGCTACGCTGATCAAAGCAGCAAACAAAGCAGCTTAATCTGTCACGGTGGTCATGATGAGCAATAAAGCACCTGTTGAACCGATCGTATTGGGAAAAATGGGTTCTTGCTACGGTATCCGTGGTTGGCTCAGAGTGTTTTCCTCCACTGAAGACGCTGATAGCATTTTTAATTACCAGCCCTGGTTTATCCAGAAAGCCGGTAAGTGGGAAGAGGTCGAGCTGGAAAGCTGGCGTCACCACAATCAGGACATCATCATCAAGCTGAAAGGCATTGACGATCGTGATGCCGCGAATGCGCTGACTAATTGTGAAATTGTCGTGGATTCGTCGCAGTTGCCACAGCTGGAAGAGGGTGACTACTACTGGAAAGACCTTATGGGTTGCCAGGTAGTGACCACTGAAGGCTACAGCCTCGGAAAAGTCATCGACATGATGGAAACCGGGTCAAATGACGTTCTCGTCATTAAGGCAAACCTGAAAGATGCATTTGGCATCAAGGAGCGGTTGGTTCCGTTCCTCGATGGACAGGTTATCAAGAAAGTCGATCTCACTACTCAAACCATTGAAGTAGATTGGGATCCTGGTTTTTAAATTCTCCGGATAAACGGTAAAAGACGGCGCTATGTGGATTGGCATAATTAGCCTGTTTCCTGAAATGTTCCGCGCGATTACCGATTACGGGGTAACTGGCCGGGCAGTAAAGAATGGCCTGCTGAGCATCCAGAGCTGGAGTCCTCGTGACTTCACGCACGACCGGCACCGTACCGTGGACGATCGTCCTTACGGCGGCGGGCCGGGGATGTTGATGATGGTGCAACCCTTACGGGACGCCATTCACACAGCAAAAGCCGCGGCAGGTGAAGGCGCGAAGGTGATTTATCTGTCACCTCAGGGACGCAAGCTTGATCAAGCGGGCGTGAGCGAACTGGCGACGAATCAAAAGCTGATTCTGGTCTGTGGTCGCTACGAAGGGATAGATGAGCGCGTAATTCAAACCGAGATTGACGAAGAATGGTCTATCGGCGATTACGTTCTCAGCGGTGGTGAGTTACCGGCAATGACGCTGATTGACTCCGTCGCCCGGTTTATTCCGGGGGTTCTGGGCCATGAAGCTTCGGCAACGGAAGATTCCTTTGCCGATGGATTGCTGGACTGTCCACACTATACTCGTCCTGAAGTGTTAGAAGGGATGGAGGTCCCGGCAGTGTTACTGTCTGGAAACCATGCCGAGATACGTCGCTGGCGTTTGAAGCAGTCGCTGGGCCGAACCTGGCTTAGAAGACCTGAACTTCTGGAAAACCTGGCTCTGACTGAAGAGCAAGCAAAGTTGCTGGCCGAGTTCAAAACTGAACACGCGCACCAGCAGCATGAACATGATGGGAAAGCGTAATACGCTCCCGAATATCAGTTTACCCAGGATAAGAGATTAAATTATGAGCAACATCATTAAGCAACTTGAACAAGAGCAGATGAAGCAGGACGTACCTTCCTTCCGTCCAGGTGACACCGTGGAAGTGAAAGTATGGGTTGTTGAAGGTTCCAAAAAACGTCTGCAGGCATTCGAGGGCGTGGTTATCGCTATTCGTAACCGCGGTCTGCACTCTGCATTCACTGTTCGTAAAATTTCCAACGGCGAAGGCGTTGAGCGTGTCTTCCAGACTCACTCTCCGGTAGTTGACAGCATTGCTGTTAAACGTCGTGGTGCTGTACGTAAAGCTAAACTGTACTACCTGCGTGAGCGTACTGGTAAGTCTGCTCGTATTAAAGAGCGTCTGAACTAAGATTCGCTTAAGCGACATCCTGTTAGAAAGGGCTGGCCGAAAGGCTGGCCCTTTTTTTATCCCATCGCACCTCTCGCGTTAACCCTTCCGTCATAAATCATTTACAATGTTCGCCTCTTGGGTGGAGGGTAAGTGGATAACGTACTGCATCAGCATAACTGGAAACGCGCAGCGGCATTGACCGCGCTGTTTGCGATCTTGCTGATCGTCGTGGCGCCGCTGATCTCCGTCTCGCTGCAAAAAGATCCCATGAGCGCCATGCCGGGCATGCACCATGACATGAGCATGATGTCGATGGACGAGCATCATGGTGATATGCCGCATTCTATGCCAGTTGACCATGCGGAGGCGTGCGGCTACTGCGTGCTGTTAGCGCATGTTCCGGGCGTGATGCTGGCGCTTATCGTTCTGCTCAGCGTGGTGTTGCAGCGGCTGCGCGTGAAGCCGCCTCGTCAGGCGGTCAGCCACTGGCACTTTTTCCCCTGGCTTTACCCCGATACCCGCGCGCCGCCGCGTCGGTCTGCTTTCTCCCTTTAAAACAAAATCACTCACTTTTTGCCTTAAAAAGGAAAAGTATGACTACCTGCACTCCGCGCGCGGCATGGGGAAACCTGCTGCGTCGCCTCCATTTCTATATTGGGCTGTTTGTCGGTCCGTTTATCTTCTTCGCAGCGCTGACCGGAACGCTGTACGTCGCCACGCCGCAGCTTGAAAATGCGCTGTACCGTAACGCACTCCACACGGATGCCGTGGGTGAGGCGCAGCCTCTTGCTGAACAAATTGCCGTGGCGGAAAACGCCGTGGGTTCAGCGCTGCGTTTACATGCCGTTCGTCCGGGGCTGGAAGAGGGCGAGACGACCCGCGTGATGTTTGCCGACCCCGCGCTGGGTCCCTCCGAGCATCGGGCTATTTTTATTGATCCCGCCAGCCTTGAGGTTCGAGGGGATATGACCGTGTACGGCACCAGCGGGATTTTACCGCTGCGTCAGACTATCGATTATCTGCATACCTCGCTGATGCTGGGCAACCTCGGGCGCCTCTATAGCGAGTTAGCCGCCTCGTGGATGTGGGTTGCTGCCCTGGGCGGGATCGCGCTGTGGTTCTACACCCGACCGAAGCGCCGTATTAACAATCGTTTCCAGAATCGTCGTCGCCTGCATGTAATTCTGGGCTGGACATTACTGGCCGGAATGCTGCTGTTCTCAGCTACCGGATTAACCTGGTCACAATGGGCCGGTGGCAACGTCGATAAGCTGCGTGCAGAGATGAACTGGCTGACGCCGCAGGTAAACACCACTCTTTCCGGTGCGCCGGAAATGAGGGATGAACATGCCGAACATCGTGGTCATCACGGCGGAATGACGATGCCTGAAATGCCAGTCGAGCTGTCGCTTTTTGACAACGTATTGCAGGCTGCCCGCCGGTCAGTGATTGATGCGAAAAAGGTTGAGATCCGCCCGGCAAGCAGGGACGACCAGGCCTGGACAGTGACGGAAATCGATCGCCGCTGGCCGACGCAGGTTGATGCCGTTGCCGTGGATCCCCACTCACTGGAGGTGCTGGACAGTACTCGCTTCGGGGATTTCCCGCTGATGGCTAAACTCACCCGCTGGGGCGTGGATTTCCATATGGGGATCCTGTTTGGTCTGGCAAATCAGCTGCTGCTCATCGCGTTTGGCGTTGCGCTGTGTGTGTTGATTATCTGGGGATACCGGATGTGGTGGATGCGTCGCCCTGCAACGTCAGCCGCGAACCCGGTACAAACGCTCTGTCAAAGCTGGCTGGCATTGCCGCTGTGGGGAAGGGGAGTGACGTTCATGATAAGCATCCTGCTGGGGCTGGCGTTGCCGGTAATGGGCGTCAGTCTGGCGGTCTTTATTGTGATTGACTGGCTGCGCTGGCGAGCGGGTTCAGGTGTGTCGCTCGCCGGGACATCTGTTAAATAGCCTTAAGGCGTGCTGATGACTACCGCAACCCGGCGGTTTTCAGCGCGCCCCTGCGCAGTGCGGTTGCTGCTGACAGGGTATTTTTTGCCTAAGCCCCGCGTAGTGAGATTGCTGCGCGGGATGTTCGCGCCCTTCGCCCAGGCATCCGCCACAACATTGGCGCGTTTTAACGAAAGCGCTTCGTTGTAGCTCTCTTCGCCATAGTTATCCGTATGGCCGTCCATCCGGGCATGGTTCAGACCGGTTGCCGCCAGGCGTGAGGCCATAGTCTGGATCTGCGTTTCACTTTCCGGGCGCAGCCTGGCGTCATTTTTATCAAACAGGATCTTATCCGACAGCCCCAGAGACCAGTCGCCATTCAGTTCGTTAAAGCCGTAGGATTTCATGGCCGCAATTTGCTCTGGCGTGAATTTTCCTTCAGGCGATGACTGGCATCCGGACATTACCAGTGATGCCAGTAACAACGGCGCAAAATATCGCTTTAACATATCGTCTTCCTTTCAGGATATTGTTTTCGAACGCTGGTTTTTGACCAGATACATATTGCGATCGGCTT
Organism: Enterobacter cloacae complex sp. IR5403; assembly: GCF_049238705.1. Lineage (NCBI taxonomy): Bacteria > Pseudomonadati > Pseudomonadota > Gammaproteobacteria > Enterobacterales > Enterobacteriaceae > Enterobacter > Enterobacter cloacae complex sp. IR5403. The sequence goes on from NZ_JBMKHP010000026.1 coordinate 15,105, forward strand.
GTTCCAGTAAGGCCTCAACGGAGGCATTTTCCCACGCCAGAGCATAGCCAATGCTGAGTGACATTGATGCTGTGTGCCCGTTATGCAGATCAAACGGACGGATAAATTGCTGCGACAGCGCAGCGCAAATATATTCGACCTCACGCGCGGTGTGGACGCCGTAAAGGATCATGGCAAATTCGTCGCCGCCAAGACGGTAAGACTGATGACGCTTTTCGCCAAACTCGACCATCCTTTTGGCGGCTTCGATCAGTACGCAGTCGCCCGCGGCATGACCCCAGGTGTCATTGATAAACTTGAAGTTATCACCGTCCAGGAAGAGCAGGGCGGAATTGGTTTTTGCCGAAGCGTCATTCATCAATGCTGCAATGTTGTTGCGAAACGCGGCGCGGTTTGCAAGCCCCGTGAGCGGATCGTGCATGGCGGTACGCAACAGTTGAGCGTTTTTCGCCTGTAGCTTGAGCTGCCACTCTTCCATTTCATCCAGCAGGCTGTTGAAGTCTTCTCCAAACTGGTGGAACTCTTCAATGCGGCCTTCCGTTACCCGGCGAGAGAAGTTGCGGTTGGTGCGAACATCATGCACAACGTCAGTGATGTTTTGCATTTCAACAACCATGCCATGATGTAGCGAGCGGGTGATGGTCAATGCGACGGCAGAGGCAAAAAGAATGCAGCCGGTGAGAACCGCAAACGAGAGCCAGATAAAGTGGCTAATCAGGCTGTCTCGTGCGGTCAGACGAATTTCGCCAATCACATTGCCGTTATGTATGATGGGCTGTGCGACAGGAACAGGGAACAACCACCGGTTGACCAGCGCGCCCAGCGTGTCGGTATTATCCGCCGGGTTCCACGACCACCATGCAAACCGTTTATGATGTGCGTTAAGCACTTCCGCCACGGCAAACTGCCCCTGCTTGCCGAGGGTCGCCAGCGTTTCATTTGCCGCCACGGCATCGTTGAACACCAGAGAGGCTTCAAGGCTGTGGCTCATGGTGGCGCCGGTAAGTTCGAGGTTTTTTTGCGCATATTGCTTTAATGTCACCACGGAAGCGAAACACAGCAGCAACCATATAAACGTCATCGTTATAATGACGCTTATCATGCTGATTCGCCGCAACGTTCTTTTAAACGTCGGACGCGGTGTTGGTGCGACTTCCTTATTCATGCTTCTTATTCCGTGCGAGCATTAATACATCCGGATTGACTCTTACGCCACTGCGCGCCAGCGCATCCAGATTTACGGAAAACCTGACCTGGTTGTGCTCTATTATCAGACAAAATGCGCTGCCAATAACGCATTCAGGATTTTGTTCTGACATTAATAGCAACGCCTGGCCATGATACTGATTTATTATTTCCTGTTGTTTTGCCGGCGACTCACTCCCGAAATAGAGGGCATCACACCTTGCGGTGAGTGCTTCCCGATCGCTACGCACAATGACAGGACTATAGGGCAACGGGTTGTGTTCATCTTCACTGCTGAGTGCCTGTCTGTAATGGGAAGAGGCATAAATACAGAGCTTAGGCTGGCCGGACAGTGCGGGCCATCGGGTGTAGCTCACAATACCAGAAACAATCGAACGTACTGATTTATCCGTTTCCGTGAACGAGCCTGCCGTTGCAGGGGCCACTAAAATGAACAGCATTAGCGCCAGGGGGAGTCGGAGCAAAGCGATCAAGATTGCATTTCTCATCAGAATCCGCCAAACCGCCCCGGAAATAGATGTCCTTAAGAATTGTCGGCAGAATACCATTGTTTATCAAAGCCGTCATTATGTCAGAAATATCCCTGTTTTGACCTAAGCTAAATCTTACAGTGAACTATATTCATAGGAATTCAGGCAGGCTCAATTAAGCCTGCTGGAACGCATACTTTCATCCATTCTTTGTTGCCAGGATTCATGCAGTTTTACTGCATTTTCAGTTGTATCGCAGCTGGCAGGAAATGATTTACCCGCTAATCCCCACGCGTGAATAAAGCCCTCTTCGCATATTTTTTTCTGTCCATCAGCGTAGCCACGAAGATATTCCCCTCGATCAACCTGAGAGTCATTAAAACTATCGGCCAGCGCCTGGTTATCTTTAACCGGAACACCATTCATAGCGTCTTCTTTACCGGCCGTGAACCAGTCCGGGTTGGTCCAGTCAGGCTGAAAAGTGTAAGGATTGAGCTGGCAACCCGATAAAACCAGCGGCAACAACATAAAAGCAATTAAACGCATGGCTATTCTCCTTTTTGTGAGCATAGCCTGGCTTATAACGGCGTGTGTGTAATTTTAACTTTACGGTTTTAGACCATGATTTTTGCCATTAAAGGGTTGCTGTAAAGTAATATGTACGTATTTTGGATTGAAATCTTTACTTTATGTGATATCGTTGTGTCACCTCTTCGAGGAAAACCACTATCGCAAACGAGTTTGACAGGATCGCAATCATGCAAAAAGACGCGCTGAACAACGTACATATCACTGACGAACAGGTGTTAATCACCCCGGATCAACTGAAGGCGGAATTCCCGCTGAGCGTCGCGCAGGAAGCTCAGATTGAGCACTCTCGCCAGACCATTTCTGACATTATCGCTGGCCGCGATCCGCGCCTGCTGGTGGTATGTGGTCCTTGCTCTATTCACGATCCTGAAACCGCCATTGAGTACGCTCGTCGATTTAAAGCATTAGCGGAGGAGGTCAGCGATAGCCTCTATCTGGTGATGCGCGTCTATTTTGAGAAGCCACGTACGACCGTTGGCTGGAAAGGGTTGATCAACGATCCGCACATGGATGGCTCGTTTGATGTGGAAACCGGCCTGAAGATTGCGCGTCGCCTGCTGGTGGAGCTGGTCAGCATGGGGCTGCCGCTGGCAACCGAGGCGCTGGATCCGAACAGCCCGCAGTACCTCGGCGATCTGTTTAGCTGGTCTGCGATTGGGGCGCGCACCACCGAGTCACAAACCCACCGCGAGATGGCATCTGGCCTGTCTATGCCGGTTGGTTTTAAAAACGGTACCGACGGCAGCCTGGCGACGGCGATTAACGCCATGCGCGCCGCCGCCATGCCCCATCGTTTTGTCGGGATCAACCAGGCGGGCCAGGTATGCCTGCTGCAAACGCAGGGCAACCCGGACGGGCATGTGATCCTGCGCGGCGGTAAAGCGCCAAACTACAGCCCGGCGGATGTCGCGCAGTGTGAAAAAGAGATGGAACAGGCGGGACTGCGTCCGGCGCTGATGGTAGATTGCAGTCATGGTAATTCGAATAAAGATTACCGTCGCCAGCCTGCGGTTGCAGAATCTGTGATTGCTCAGATTAAAGATGGCAACCGTTCCATTATCGGCCTGATGATTGAAAGTAATATTCATGAAGGCAATCAGTCATCTGAACAGCCGCGTAGCGCGATGAAGCCCGGCGTCTCGGTCACCGATGCCTGCATTAGCTGGGAAACCACCGATGCGCTGTTGCGTGAGATCCACAAAGATTTGAAAGGCCAGCTGGCGACGCGTCTGGCATAAGAGGGTAGTTATGGTTGCTGAATTGACCGCATTACGCGATCAAATTGATGAAGTGGATAAGGCGTTGCTGGATCTACTGGCGCGCCGCATGGCACTGGTTGCTGAGGTCGGCGAGGTTAAAAGTAAATACGGCCTGCCGATTTACGTTCCGGAGCGCGAGGCCTCTATGCTCGCCTCCCGCCGTAAGGAGGCGCAGGCCCTGGGCGTTTCACCTGATTTGATTGAGGACGTCCTGCGTCGCGTGATGCGCGAGTCCTATTCCAGCGAAAACGACAAGGGCTTCAAAACCCTCTGTCCGTCGCTGCGTCCGGTGGTTATCGTCGGTGGTGGCGGGCAGATGGGGCGTCTGTTTGAGAAAATGCTGACGCTTTCTGGCTATCAGGTGCGTATTCTGGAGAAAGAGGACTGGTCGCACGCGCCGGAGCTGATGAAAGACGCCGGAATGGTTATCGTCAGCGTGCCAATCCATGTGACGGAGCAGATAATCGCGAAACTTCCTCCGCTGCCGGAAGATTGCATACTGGTGGACCTGGCCTCCGTTAAAAATGGTCCGCTACAGGCAATGCTGGCGGCGCACACCGGGCCCGTGCTTGGGTTACACCCGATGTTTGGCCCGGACAGCGGAAGCCTGGCGAAGCAGGTAGTGGTTTACTGTGACGGACGGCAGCCGGAAGCCTACCAGTGGTTCCTGGAACAGATCCAGGTCTGGGGAGCACGTTTGCACCGCATTAGCGCGGTAGAGCATGACCAGAACATGGCGTTTATTCAGGCGCTGCGCCACTTTGCAACCTTCGCCTACGGGCTGCACCTGGCGGAAGAGAACGTTCAGCTTGAACAATTGCTGGCGCTTTCCTCACCAATCTATCGTCTGGAGCTGGCGATGGTCGGGCGACTGTTTGCCCAGGATCCGCAGCTTTACGCCGACATCATCATGTCATCTGAAAATAACCTGGCGCTGATCAAGCGCTATTATCAGCGTTTTGGCGAAGCGATCACCTTGCTGGAACACGGCGATAAACAAGCCTTTATCGACAGTTTCCGTAAAGTGGAGCACTGGTTCGGTGATTACGCCACGCGATTCCAGAGTGAAAGCCGCACGCTGTTGCGCCAGGCAAATGACAGTCGCCAGTAATGCGATGATGTATATACTGAAAGCCAGCATCGCTGGCTTTTTTCATTTTGGGGAACTGTCATGGCTGAACCGCAGCTGCTGTTGAACTATACCGGGCATCTGCCCGAATGCCCGACGTGGAGTGCAGAAGAGAAGGCGCTCTACTGGGCGGATATCCTGGAAGGGGAGATCCATCGGTACCATCTGCCCACCGCAGAGCACTCGGTGCTCTCATTCCATGAAGAAGTTGGGTGTTTTGCCCTGCGTGAACGCGGCGGATTTATCGTCGCGATGCGAAACGCCATCTGGCTGACCGATAAGCACGGCCTGCTACAACGTAAAGTTTGCGATAACCCATCCAACCCGCAGCTTGCACGCTTTAACGATGGCGGTACCGATCATCAGGGACGGTTTTATGCGGGCACGTTCTGGGGGCCGGGAGATTATAACGGCGCCATGCTGATGCGTATCGACAACGACCTGACGCCGAAAGTGATTCAGTGCGATATTCACGGGCATAACGGTTTAGCGTTTAGTCCTGACAAACGGTGGATGTTTACTTCTGATACGCCGAACGGCGTGATCTACCGTACGCCGCTTGATGAGCAGGGAGAACCCGGTAAGCGCGAAGAGTTTCGCCGGTTTAGCGAGGGAGAAGGTATACCCGACGGTGCGGCAATGGATGAGGAAGGCTGCTACTGGAGCGCACTGTTTGACGGCTGGCGTATCGCACGGTTTTCACCGCAAGGCGAACAGCTGGAAGAGTATCGGCTGCCGGTACGCTGCCCGACAATGGTCTGCTTTGGCGGCGACGATATGAAAACGCTGTTTATCACCACCACGCGGGAAAATATGGAGGCGGAGGAGCTGGCGAAATACCCGCTTTCCGGTGCCATCTTCACCCTGCCTGTAAATGTGGCAGGGATGAAGAAAAGCCGCTTTATCGAACGTTAAGCCGGATCGACCGGGACCACGGTTTCGCTCGGATAGCAGCCCAGCACTTTCATGGAGCGGGTGATCTCGCCCAGTTCGCGCAGGGCTTTCTGCATGGATGCAGACTCCAGGTTGGCCTGAACGTCGAGATAGAACATCTCTTCCCACGGGTTGCCATGGATTGGACGGGATTCCAGCTTCGTCATGATTAGGTTGTGATTACGCAGCACCAGCAGCGCTTCAACCAGCGCACCCGCCTGCTGGCCGGTCGCCATCAGCAGGGTGGTTTTCGCCGGGACCTGGTCCGACACGTTGATGGCCTTGCGGGCCAGAACCACGAAACGGGTGATGTTCTGCGTCTGGTTGGCCAGATTGCGTTCCAGCACCTGTAAGCCATACAGCGCGCCGCCCGCTTCGCTACCGAGAGCCGCGACGGCAGGAGAGTTTGCCTGCGCCACTTTTTCCATCGCCGCTGAGGTGCTTTCGGTGTACTCAATTTTCCAGTGCGGATAACGGTTCAGGAACTGGCTGCACTGCTGGAACGGCTGCGGGTGGCTGTACACCGTTTCGATCTGACTCAGATCGGTTGAGCCAGAGACCAGCACGCAGTGATCGATAGGGATAGTCAACTCGCCGACTAACGACAGGCTGGTGTGCTGGAGCAGATCGTAAACATCGTTGATGGCGCCGGAACTGGTGTTCTCAATTGGCACCACGGCGTAATCGGCCTGGCCGGTTTCGACCTGGTTGAAAATGTCTGCAAATTTCGCGCAACCGCTCTCAATAAACTCTTCGAAATGGCGGGCTGCGTACTGGCGGGCCGCCAGATGAGAATAGGAGCCTTTCGGACCGAGGAAAGCGATACGAGCAGAGTGCGGGTTGGTTTTGTTCAGATGCTGCTGGAGCAGGGCTTGTTGCGTCAGAACGGAATCTTCGATGATAAGCTGGAACAGGCGGGTGATGTAGTGGGCATCCAGATGATGCGCTTTGCCGAGTTGAATCAACCGTTCCAGTAAATCACGTTCGCGATCGATATCGCGCACCGGCCGATGGGACTCGAGCTTGGCTTTGCCCACTTCAACGGCGAGCGAGCGGCGTTCTGCCAGCAGGGCCAGTAATTTTTCGTCGAGCGCACTGATTTTTACGCGTAAATCCAGGAGCGGGTTTTCCGGTGTCATAGTGTTGTCTGTCTCATTTTATCGTTATCAATAAAAAAGGCCTCCCGGTGTGGGAGGCCTTGTTGTTCGTCTTCGCATTCTTTATCACACGACGAAACGCCTCCCGGTCAGGGGAAGGTAAAAAAGAATGCGAAGAAAAACGGCGTCTGTTTCATAAGGTCATCCTGAAATTGATAGGGTTAAAGTACCTGTACTGTTTTGATCCTGTCAATAAAAAACGCGCCCGAAGGCGCGTTGTCGGTACACTCAATTTTAGAGGATTACTCTTCTTCAACTTCTTCCGCGAAGCTGGCGTCTTTCACCGAGGTTGCGGCGCGACGTGCTTCACCTTTGTGTTGCACTTTATTGAGCTGCCGTTCCAGCTTGTTGATCAAATCGTTAATTGCGGTGTACATATCCTCGTGTTTTGCGCTGGCGACCAGATGGCCGTTTGGAGTATTGATAGTTGCATCAGCGATGAAACCCTGCGGCTCCTTGGACAGGATGATATGTGGATTAATCAAATGTGTTTGCCATTTATCCAGTTTGGCGAGACGGTCTGCGACGTGCTGGCGGATTGCCGGAGTAATTTCCATTTGTTTACTGGTAATGTTCATTGTCATAAATTTTACCTCTTGTCTTTCCGTCTTGGTGATTCCAGCATACCCGACCTAATGTCAAAATGTGTGATTTAGATCACGTTATTTTGTCGGTTTTTGTCAGGGAATCTTTTTTGTGAGGCAGGGCAGGAAGAGGTGAGATTTACCTTGTCGAAGTCAACAAATGCGGTCATAGTTGAATGGATGTGTTGAAGCTAAACCGCTTCAGCGTAAGTCTGAAAGGATAAAAAAACGGCAGCCCGCGGGCTGCCGTTATGCGTTGTAGCGGTATCAGGTGTTGCTGCTGTTCGCGGCGATGATTTTCGCCACTTTGTCAGCCTGAGCCGTCATCTGCATCTGGCGATACGCATTTTCCATCAGCTTCAGGCCATCACGCGTGGCCTGGGTGTCCGGATAATCACGCAGCATGCCTTCTACACGGTTAACCACGGCAACCCATGCGCCACGGCGGGTGTAGTATTCCGCAACGGAGTACTCATATTTCGCCAGACGATCTTTCAGGAACACCAGACGCTTAGTGGCATCGGTAATGTACTGGCTGTTCGGATAGCTGCGCACCAGTTTGGAGAAGTCATTGAAAGCATCACGCGCATGTTGCGGGTCACGGTCGGAACGATCCACCCCGAAGAAGCCCTGCAATGCACTGTCATCCAGCGCCATGTTAGTCAGGCCGCGCATGTACATCACGTAATCGATGTTAGGATGGGTAGGGTTCAGACGCATGAAACGATCGATCGTTGCCTGAGCCAGCGGCAGATCGGCATTTTTGTAGTAGGCGTAGATAAGATCTAACTGTACCTGCTGCGAATACGGACCAAACGGATAGCGATTATCCAACGCTTCCAGTTGCGTTATCGCCTGTTTCCAGTTACCGTCCTGCAACTTTTGTTGTGCAGTCGCATAGATTTCATTCGGCGGATTGTCAGGGACCTGTTCATTCGAACCGGAGCAGCCCACCAAAGCCAGGCTCAACGTGGCCGCTGCCACCAGATATTTCATGCGCGTCATGACGTTTTGACTTTCCTCAAATGTTTGTCCGGGAGAAACTCAGTTCCTGCTCCCGATTAAGACCAGCTACAATAGCACACTATATTAAACGGCAAAGCCGTAAAACCCAACGTTAAACGAAGAAGCAGTTTATGGCACAACGAGTAGAACTCACCGCAACAGTCTCCGAAAATCAGCTCGGTCAACGCTTAGATCAGGCTTTGGCCGAATTGTTCCCTGATTATTCGCGTTCACGCATAAAAGAATGGATCCTTGACCAGCGCGTGCTGGTAAACGGCAAGATCTGGGACAAACCTAAAGAGAAAGTGTTTGGTGGGGAAGCTGTCGCCATCAATGCTGAAATCGAAGAGGAAATCCGCTTCGAGCCGCAGGATATCCCGCTGGATATCGTCTACGAAGATGACGATATTCTGGTCATCAACAAGCCGCGCGACTTTGTTGTTCATCCGGGCGCGGGCAATCCTGACGGTACGGTACTTAACGCTCTCCTTCATTATTATCCACCAATTGCCGACGTACCGCGTGCCGGTATCGTTCACCGTCTGGATAAAGACACCACGGGTCTGATGGTGGTGGCGAAGACGGTTCCCGCCCAGACTCGCCTGGTGGAATCGTTGCAACTGCGCGAAATCACCCGTGAATATGAAGCGGTGGCGATTGGTCATATGACCTCTGGCGGCACGGTGGAAGAGCCTATCAGCCGTCACCCAACCAAGCGTACGCATATGTCCGTACACCCGATGGGTAAACCGGCGGTAACCCACTACCGCATCATGGAACATTTCCGTATTCATACGCGCCTGCGTCTGCGTCTGGAAACCGGGCGTACTCACCAGATCCGCGTGCACATGGCGCATATTACCCATCCGCTGGTGGGTGACCCGGTTTACGGCGGTCGTCCGCGTCCACCAAAGGGCGCATCGGATGAATTCATCTCCGTGCTGCGTAAATTCGATCGCCAGGCGCTGCATGCGACGATGCTGCGTCTTTACCACCCAATCACCGGAATTCAGATGGAATGGCATGCACCGATCCCACAGGATATGGTGGAACTTATCGACGCGATGCGCGCAGATTTCGAAGAACATAAGGATCACGTAGACTGGTTATGACCAAACTGATTGTCCCGGAATGGCCACTGCCTGAAGGCGTGGCCGCCTGTAGTTCGACCCGTATCGGTGGTGTGAGCCAGGGCGCGTGGGAGTCTTTGAACCTCGGTGCGCATTGTGGCGATAACCTGGAGCACGTTGAAGAGAACCGTAAACGTCTCTTTGCTGCGGGAAACCTTCCTTCAAAACCGGTCTGGCTTGAGCAGGTGCACGGTAAAGTGGTGCTGAAGCTGACGGGTGAGCCCTATGCGTCTAAACGCGCCGATGCTTCGTACAGCAATACGCCGGGAACGGTTTGCGCGGTGATGACCGCTGATTGCCTGCCGGTGCTGTTCTGCAATCAGGCAGGAACTGAAGTGGCTGCTGCCCACGCCGGATGGCGAGGCCTGTGCGAAGGCGTGCTGGAAGAGACCGTTGCCTGCTTCCAGGACGATTCTGCAAATCTCATTGCCTGGCTTGGCCCGGCGATTGGTCCGCAGGCATTTGAGGTCGGGCCCGAAGTGCGCGATGCCTTTATGGAAAAAGATCCGCAAGCGGTCGAAGCGTTTGTGGCTTCCGGAGATAAATATCTGGCCGATATTTACCAGCTTGCCCGCCAGCGCCTGAATAACGTCGGCGTGACCCAAATCTTCGGCGGAGATCGCTGTACTTTCACCGAAAAGGGTGATTTTTTCTCCTATCGTCGCGACATGACGACAGGCCGTATGGCAAGTTTCATTTGGCTGATATAACCTAAAGAATCAAGACGATCCGGTACGCGCCGTTTTCTTTTCACATAATTCAGGTTATTAACCTTGAATAATTGAGGGATGACCTCATTTAATCTCCAGTAGCAAATTTGACCTGTTATGGGAGGAGTTATGCGTCTGGATCGTCTTACTAATAAATTCCAGCTTGCTCTCGCCGATGCCCAGTCCCTTGCACTGGGGCACGACAACCAATTTATCGAACCTCTTCATTTAATGAGCGCCTTGCTGAATCAGGAAGGGGGATCGGTACGTCCTTTATTAACGTCCGCTGGCATTAATGCCGGCCAGTTACGCACCGCCATCGATCAGGCGCTGAGCCGTTTACCGCAGGTAGAAGGTACCGGTGGCGACGTGCAGCCGTCGCAGGATTTGGTGCGCGTGCTGAACCTTTGCGACAAGCTGGCGCAAAAACGTGGGGACAATTTTATTTCGTCAGAGCTGTTTGTTCTGGCGGCGCTTGAATCACGAGGTACCTTGACCGACCTGCTGAAATCCGCCGGTGCAACCACCGCCAATGTGACCCAGGCGATTGAGAAAATGCGCGGAGGTGAAAGCGTGAACGATCAGGGAGCCGAAGACCAACGTCAGGCTTTGAAGAAATTTACGGTCGACCTGACCGAACGTGCCGAGCAGGGCAAACTTGACCCGGTGATCGGCCGTGACGAAGAAATTCGCCGGACTATCCAGGTACTGCAACGCCGTACTAAAAACAACCCGGTGCTGATTGGTGAGCCAGGCGTCGGTAAAACCGCCATTGTTGAAGGGCTGGCGCAGCGTATCGTTAATGGCGAAGTGCCCGAAGGGCTGAAAGGCCGTCGCGTACTGGCTCTGGATATGGGCGCGCTGGTGGCTGGGGCGAAATACCGCGGTGAATTTGAAGAGCGTCTGAAAGGCGTGCTGAACGATCTGGCGAAACAGGAAGGTAATGTCATCCTGTTTATCGACGAATTGCACACTATGGTGGGGGCGGGTAAAGCTGACGGCGCAATGGATGCCGGGAACATGCTGAAACCTGCGCTGGCACGTGGTGAACTTCACTGCGTCGGCGCCACTACGCTGGACGAGTATCGTCAGTACATTGAAAAAGATGCCGCGCTGGAGCGTCGCTTCCAGAAGGTGTTTGTCGCTGAACCAAGCGTTGAAGATACCATCGCCATTTTGCGTGGTCTGAAAGAGCGTTATGAGCTGCACCATCACGTGCAGATCACTGACCCGGCCATCGTTGCGGCGGCGACGCTTTCGCATCGCTACATTGCCGACCGCCAGTTGCCGGATAAAGCCATCGACCTTATTGATGAAGCGGCGTCCAGCATCCGTATGCAGATTGACTCGAAACCGGAAGAGCTGGACCGGCTCGATCGCCGTATTATCCAGCTCAAGCTGGAACAGCAGGCGCTGAACAAAGAGTCTGATGAAGCGAGTAAGAAACGCCTCGATATGCTCAATGAAGAACTGGACGAGAAAGAGCGTCAGTATTCTGAGCTGGAAGAAGAGTGGAAAGCTGAGAAAGCCTCCCTCTCTGGCACCCAGACAATCAAGGCGGAGCTGGAGCAGGCGAAAATTGCCATTGAGCAGGCGCGTCGCGTAGGGGATCTGGCACGGATGTCCGAGCTACAGTACGGCAAGATCCCTGAGCTGGAAAAACAGCTTGAGATCGCCACGCAGTCGGAAGGCAAAACCATGCGTCTGTTGCGTAATAAAGTGACGGATGCCGAGATTGCCGAAGTGCTGGCGCGCTGGACGGGCATCCCTGTGGCTCGCATGATGGAAAGCGAACGCGAGAAACTGCTGCGTATGGAGCAGGATCTACATCAGCGCGTCATTGGACAGAACGAAGCGGTCGAAGCGGTATCTAACGCCATTCGTCGTAGCCGTGCGGGGCTGTCCGATCCGAATCGTCCAATCGGCTCGTTCCTTTTCCTGGGGCCAACCGGTGTCGGTAAAACCGAGCTGTGTAAAGCGCTGGCTAACTTTATGTTCGACAGCGATGACGCGATGGTGCGTATCGATATGTCCGAGTTTATGGAGAAACACTCCGTCTCGCGTCTGGTCGGTGCGCCTCCGGGATATGTCGGTTATGAAGAGGGCGGTTACCTGACGGAAGCGGTTCGTCGTCGTCCTTATTCCGTCATCCTGCTGGATGAAGTGGAAAAGGCTCATCCTGACGTGTTTAACATTCTGTTGCAGGTGCTGGATGATGGGCGTCTGACGGACGGGCAGGGAAGAACGGTCGACTTCCGTAACACGGTGGTGATCATGACCTCGAACCTGGGTTCCGATTTGATTCAGGAACGCTTCGGTGAGCTGGATTACAGCCATATGAAAGATCTGGTGCTGGGTGTGGTCAGCCAAAACTTCCGTCCGGAGTTCATCAACCGTATTGATGAAGTGGTCGTGTTCCATCCGCTGGGTGAGAAACACATTGCGTCGATTGCGCAGATCCAGTTGCAGCGTCTGTACAAACGTCTGGAAGAGCGTGGGTATGAAATCCACATTTCCGACGATGCGCTGAAACTGCTGAGCGAGAATGGTTACGATCCTGTTTATGGTGCGCGTCCGTTAAAACGTGCTATCCAGCAGCAGATCGAAAACCCGCTGGCACAGCAAATCCTCTCTGGGGAGCTGGTTCCGGGCAAAGTTATCCGTCTGGAAGCCAACGACGATCGCATTGTGGCAGTGCAGTAAGTCACAAAACGCAAAAACGAGCCGCTTGCGGCTCGTTTTTGTTTAAAAACCAGGCGAAAATTGTGGTCTGGGATGTGATTTGCCTGGAAAGTGAGCAGTCGGTAATTAATTTGCAATTTATCCTTGCAGGTTCGGAATTACTCCCTATAATGCGCCTCCACTGACACGGAACATCGGCACGCAAGCCGCCGGGTCAGCAGAGAAAAGCAAAATAAACGCTTGACTCTGAAGCGGGAGAGCGTAATATGCACACCCCGCGCCGCAGCGAAAACGAAGCGGCACTGCTCTTTAACAATTTATCAGACAATCTGTGTGGGCACTCAAAGTGACATGGATTCTTAACGTCGCAAGACGAAAAATGAATACCAAGTCTCAACGAGTGAAC
>NZ_JBMKHP010000027.1:0-24899 GCF_049238705.1 Enterobacter cloacae complex sp. IR5403
AGGTCGGGTCTCAGTCCAGGGCATAGCGAGTCTCCTCTTCTATGCCAGTTATAACTGTTACCCATGTATCCGGTCTAAAGTGTTACCCATGTTTCCGGTTCATACCGAAGCGCCACCGGGCTTTGGTCTTAGCTCCCCAACACCTTCATTGCTTCCCGCGTCACGTTGTCCATCTCGTCCAGCAGCTCCAGGAACTCCGGTTCGAGATCGGATTCTGGCGTACCCGCGCGGAGTTGCTGTTCAAGCAGCTGGCAGAGATTTTTCAACCGCGGTACGCCGCTGTAGCCGCAGCTGCCGTGCAGTTTATGAATGGCTTCCAGCAGTCCTTCGGGGTTTTCACCCACCAGCTGTTCTTCAACCTTGTTACGGATCTCAGGCAGGAAGTCCACCAGCATTTGCAGCATATCGCGGGCCAGATCGGGTTTGCCCGCCGCCTGGCGCAGCGCCAGTTGCCAGTCAAACGTGGCATTCTGGTTAACGCTGATCTCCGGCGATTCAGCTGTAATGGTGTATGTCCCGCCAATGTGCCCCGGCTTGTAGCGCAGCAGCAGGCTGTGCAGCTTCTCTTCATCGATCGGTTTTGCCAGATAATCGTTCATGCCCGCACCCAGCAGTTTCTCCTTTTGCCCCGCCATCGCGTGCGCCGTCACGGCAATCACCGGCGTCTGCTGCTGGTGCGGAAGCTGACGAATCAACTCGCAGGCGCGGATGCCATCCATGCCCGGCATCTGAATATCCATCAGGATCAGGTCGAACTGCATCTGTTTGGCTTGTTCCACGGCTTCGGCGCCGCTGGTACACAGCTCAACGTGCTGAACCTGATCCTCAAGCAGCACGCCAATCAGCTTCAGGTTCGCCGGGTTGTCGTCCACGGCCATCACCGTCATCGGCAGTTTATGTTCATCGTTTTCCAGCGGCAGGGACTGATGCGTCAGACGGCAATATTCGGTCAACGCAGGTAACAGCCGTGTGGCGGTGAGGGGTTTTAGCAGACACGCCGCCGCTCCGTCGTTTTTCAGCTCTTCGGCGTTGATTTGGGCGTGGCACGGCAGCGCCAGCAGCAGGTAATCCGTCATTGAGGCCGCCTTCGCCAGGCGTTCCTGCTGCATGGTCAGTTCTCCGGTAAACGTCACCGGAATCCCTAACAAAAGAATATCGTAATGATCGTTCGCCAGCGCGGAGAAGGTCGGGCTGTAGATGACCTCCAGCGGCGTGCTGCTTAATACATCCAGCGTACACTGCGCCGCCGCGGCGTTCGGTTCCACATAGGCCAGACGCATCCCTTTCAGGCAGCCGGTGAGCGGGCCGTCGGTCTGCACGTTCGGGTTAAGATCAAGGTTGATATGGAACCAGAAGGTTGAGCCCCGGTTAGGCTGGCTGTGGAAGGAGATATCGCCTCCCATCTCTTTCACCAGCTTTTGGGTGATCACCAGCCCCAGGCCCGTTCCGCCGTGACGACGGGAAATGCTCGCATCGGCCTGGCGGAAAGCCTGGAACAGACGCGTCTGATCGCGCTCCGGAATACCAATGCCGGTATCCCGGATCTGTACTTCAATCTGGACTTTGTTATTACTGAGCGCCCTTTTTTCAACGAGAATGTCGATGTTGCCGCTCTCGGTGAACTTAATCGCGTTGCCCACCAGATTGGTAATGACCTGTTGCAGGCGCAGCGGGTCGCCAATGACGTTATCCGGCACATCATTTTTAATATTGAGCGTCAGCTCCAGTCCCTTATCATGCGATGAGTGGGCAAGAAGCGTGACCACGTCATCCAGCGTGCTGCGCAGCGGGAAGGGGATACTCTCCAGAATCAGCTTGCCCGCTTCCAGCTTCGAGAAGTCCAGTACGTCGTTAATAATGGTCAGCAGGTTGTTGGCTGAGCGTTCAATGGTATGCAGATGGTCACGCTGGGTCGGGTTCAGCTCGCTTTTGAGCGTCAGACGGGTGAAGCCAATCACCCCGTTCAGCGGCGTGCGCAGCTCGTGCGACATGTTCGCCAGGAACTCAGACTTAATACGTGCCGCCTCCTGCGCACGTTTTTTCGCCAGATCCAGCTCCACGTTCTGGATCTCCATCTGCTCCAGCGTTTCG
Organism: Enterobacter cloacae complex sp. IR5403; assembly: GCF_049238705.1. Classification (NCBI taxonomy): domain Bacteria; kingdom Pseudomonadati; phylum Pseudomonadota; class Gammaproteobacteria; order Enterobacterales; family Enterobacteriaceae; genus Enterobacter; species Enterobacter cloacae complex sp. IR5403. The sequence goes on from NZ_JBMKHP010000027.1 coordinate 2,092, forward strand.
CGCAGGTCAGAGGTGGCCTGGTCAACGTTGTGCTGCATCTCTTCGTGATAAGCCGCCAGCGACATCGCCATTGAGTTGATGCCATTTTTCAGCATATCCAGCTCGCCGAGCATAAAGCCTTCCACGCGGCTGTCGAGCTGACCCCGGCGGATCCGGTCAACGGTATTCACCATGTTGCGGATAGGCCCCGTGACGTCGCGCATCAGTCGCCAGCCGAAGATCAGCGCGATGCCGATGCAGAACAGCATCATCACGCCGGAGATGAAAATTTCTTTGTACTGCTGGAGCCGCACCGACTTGAGATCCAGCTCCAGCGCCACATATCCCAGCATATTATTGCTGGACTTCGCATCGGACTGGGCGGATTCGTCGGGTGAATAACTTTCGGAGATAATCGGCGTGCGCAGGATCATGATATCGCCGCGCCGCAACACCGTAAGATGACGCGGGAAGGGGGTACCTTCCGGGATTTTCAGCGACGTGGGGTCCAGATGGAAATTCGAGGTGACGAACAGACGGTTATGCTCATCATAAACGGAAATGGCGCGCACGATCTCTGAATGACGGCGGTGCAGCACGCTGATTAACTGACCAATGGATTCACGGTTTTGCAGGTTCATACCGTACTCGCTGGAGACGGCCAGCGGTTCGATAATGCTGGCCCCGGCATCTTCAAGCTGTCTCTGCAAATCGTTATAGCGATGCACCACAAAGAAAATGCTCAGCAGCAAACCGATGAGAACGGTAGGAGCGAGGATCAAAATCATCATGCGCGCGCGCAGGCTGTAGTTGGTCATGGAGTTCCGTTATGGGACAATCAGGCTAATTATGTTTATTTGAGAACAATCTCGGCGATGGCGCAATTCTACTCTGCAAAACGACGCGTGACGACGCGTCAGATCATAACTGTTGAAGCCACGGACCTCGATCCTTTTGGACAGGGGGTGGCGCGTCACAAGGGTAAGACACTGTTTATCACAGGTTTGCTGCCAGGAGAACGCGCAGATATTACGCTGACGGAAGACAAACGTCAGTATGCGCGCGGTCAGGTCAAGCGCCGTCTTAATGATAGCCCGGAGCGCGTGACGCCTCGCTGCCCCCATTTTGGCGTCTGCGGTGGCTGCCAGCAACAGCATGCCAGCACAGAATTACAGCAAAAAAGTAAAAGCAGCGCGCTGGCCCGCCTGGTCGGACACGACGTGAATGACATCATTGCCGATCGGCCCTGGGGCTACCGTCGCCGCGCTCGCCTGAGCCTCAGCTACCAGCCCAAAACCGAGCGGCTGGAGATGGGTTTTCGCAAAGCCGGCTCCAGCGATATCGTCTCTGTCACGCAGTGCCCTGTTTTGGTGCCCCATCTTGAGGCGTTGCTCCCGGACGTGCACCACTGTCTTGCATCGCTGGATGGCGTGCGTTCGCTGGGCCATGTCGAACTGGTGCTGGCCAACAGTGGCCCGCTGATGGTGCTGCGCCACACCGCGCCGCTGTCAACGGCGGATCGCGAAAAACTGGAACGCTTTTCGCATTCTCATGAGCTTGCGCTTTTCCTCGCGCCGCAAAGCGAGATACTTGAGCAGGTCAGCGGAGAAGCGCCCTGGTATGCGTCAGACGGGCTACGCTTAACGTTCAGCCCGCGGGATTTTATCCAGGTTAACGACGGCGTGAACCAGCAGATGGTGGCGAACGCGCTGGCGTGGCTGGACGTAAAGCCCACTGACCGGGTGCTAGATCTGTTCTGCGGCATGGGGAACTTTACCCTGCCGCTGGCCCGCAAAGCAGCCAGCGTGGTCGGGGTGGAAGGCGTTGAGGCGCTGGTGGCGAAAGGCCAGGAGAACGCCCAACAGAACGGTTTGCAAAATGTGACATTCTTTCATCAAAATCTTGAGGATGATGTCACTCGGCAACCGTGGGCTAAGCAGGGCTTTGATAAGATCCTGCTCGATCCGGCGCGCGCAGGTGCGCCGGGCGTGATGCAGCATATAATTAAACTCGCGCCTGAACGCGTGGTCTATGTTTCCTGTAACCCGGCGACGCTTGCCCGTGACAGCGAAGCATTATTGAGCGGGGGTTACCAGATTCGGCGTCTGGCAATGCTGGACATGTTCCCGCACACTGGTCATCTGGAATCGATGGTGTTGTTCGAGCACATCTAATGAGTTTGGCTTGTCGACTTCGACAGGCCCTTGTCCCTAAAGGAGAGGACGATGGTTGCGGTAAGAAGTGCACATTTAAATAAAGCTGGTGAGTTTGACCCTCAAAAATGGATCGCAAGTCTGGGGATTTCCAGCCAGCAGTCGTGTGAACGCTTAACCGAAACCTGGGCCTATTGTTTACGCACAACGCAGGGGCATCCGGACGCTGAACTGCTGTTGTGGCGCGGCGTGGAGATGGTTGAAATTCTCTCCATGCTGAACATGGACATCGAAACGCTACAGGCCGCACTGCTGTTCCCCCTGGCGGACGCCGACGTGGTGACGGAAGACGTCTTGCGTGAAAGCGTCGGCCAGTCCGTCGTGGCGCTCATCCACGGCGTGCGTGATATGGCAGCCATTCGTCAGCTTAAAGCCGCGCAAACGGACTCTGTCTCTTCCGAGCAGGTGGATAACGTCCGCCGCATGCTGCTGGCGATGGTAGATGATTTCCGCTGCGTGGTTATCAAGCTGGCCGAACGGGTTGCCCATCTGCGTGAAGTGAAGGATGCGCCGGAAGACGAGCGCGTCCTGGCCGCCAAAGAGTGTACGAATATCTATGCGCCGCTGGCGAACCGTCTGGGTATTGGGCAACTGAAGTGGGAGCTGGAAGATTACTGCTTCCGCTATCTGCATCCGGCGGAATACAAACGCATTGCAAAACTGCTGCACGAACGCCGCATTGACCGCGAGCACTATATCGAGGAATTTGTCAGCGGGCTGCGCCAGTCGATGAAAGAGGAGAATGTGCGCGCCGAGGTCTACGGGCGTCCGAAGCACATCTACAGCATCTGGCGCAAAATGCAGAAGAAACACCTCGCCTTTGACGAACTGTTTGACGTGCGCGCCGTACGTATCGTGGCGGAGCGTCTCCAGGACTGTTATGCCGCACTGGGGATAGTACATACTCACTTCCGCCATCTGCCGGATGAGTTCGATGACTACGTCGCCAACCCCAAACCAAACGGCTATCAGTCTATTCATACCGTGGTGCTCGGCCCTGGCGGCAAAACGGTGGAAATTCAGATCCGTACCAAACAGATGCACGAAGACGCCGAGCTGGGCGTGGCGGCGCACTGGAAATACAAAGAGGGTACCTCCGGCGGCGGTCGCTCCGGTCACGAGGATCGTATCGCCTGGCTGCGTAAGCTGATTGCGTGGCAGGAAGAGATGGCTGACTCCGGCGAAATGCTCGACGAAGTGCGCAGTCAGGTCTTCGACGATCGCGTCTACGTCTTTACCCCGAAAGGGGACGTGGTTGATTTGCCGGCAGGCTCCACGCCGCTCGATTTCGCCTACCATATCCACAGCGATGTGGGACACCGTTGCATCGGGGCGAAGATCGGCGGACGTATCGTACCGTTTACCTACCAGCTCCAGATGGGCGATCAGATTGAAATCATCACCCAGAAGCAGCCAAACCCAAGCCGCGACTGGCTGAATCCGAACCTCGGTTACGTTACCACCAGCCGTGGGCGCTCTAAAATCCACGCCTGGTTCCGCAAGCAGGATCGTGACAAGAACATCCTTGCCGGTCGCCAGATCCTGGACGACGAGCTGGAACATATTGGCATCAGCCTGAAAGAGGCGGAGAAATTCCTGCTGCCGCGCTACAACTTCAACGAGCTCGACGAACTGTTAGCGGCGATTGGCGGCGGCGATATCCGCCTGAACCAGATGGTGAACTTCCTGCAAGCGCAGTTCAACAAGCCAAGCGCAGCGGAGCAGGATGCGGCGGCGCTGAAACAACTCCAGCAGAAAACCTATGCTCCGCAGCAGCGCAGCAAGGACAATGGCCGCGTGGTGGTTGAAGGGGTGGGTAACCTCATGCACCATATTGCCCGCTGCTGCCAGCCGATCCCGGGAGACGATATTGTCGGCTTTATCACCCAGGGGCGCGGGATCTCGATTCACCGCTCCGACTGCGATCAGCTTGCAGAGCTGCAATCGCATGCGCCGGAACGGATCGTGGAAGCCGTCTGGGGGGAGAGTTACTCGGCGGGTTACTCGCTGGTGGTACGCGTCACCGCCAACGACCGCAGCGGCCTGCTGCGCGACATCACCACCATTCTCGCCAACGAGAAGGTCAACGTGCTGGGCGTTGCCAGCCGCAGCGATACCCGCGAGCAGCTTGCCACCATCGATATGACTATCGAAATCTATAACCTTCAGGTGCTGGGCCGCGTACTCGGCAAACTGAACCAGGTGCCGGATGTGATTGACGCGCGTCGTCTGCACGGCGGCTAAACATCCTCTTCTGTAGGCCGGGTAAGGCAACGCCGCCACCCGGCTCAGGCATTTAATGGAATCTGTTATGACTCAAATCGACCGCCTGCTTGGCATCATGAAACGCCTGCGCGATCCGGAAAACGGCTGCCCGTGGGATAAAGAGCAGACTTTCGCCACCATTGCGCCTTACACCCTGGAAGAGACCTACGAAGTGCTGGACGCGATTTCGCGCGAAGACTTCGACGATCTGCGCGGTGAGCTGGGCGACCTGCTGTTCCAGGTGGTGTTCTACGCGCAGATGGCGCAGGAAGAGGGGCGCTTTAACTTTGACGATATCTGCGCCGCTATCAGCGACAAGCTGGAGCGTCGTCATCCGCATATTTTTGGCGATGCCTCCGCAGGCAACAGTGCGGAAGTGCTGGCGCGCTGGGAGCAGATCAAAAGCGCCGAACGCGCTGAAAAATCCCAGCACTCGGCGCTGGACGACATTCCCCTGAACCTTCCCGCGCTGATGCGGGCGCACAAAATTCAAAAGCGCTGCTCGGCGGTAGGGTTTGACTGGACCTCTCTCGGCCCGGTGCTGGAAAAAGTGCACGAAGAGATCGACGAAGTGATGCATGAAGCGCAGCAGGCCGTTGTGGATGAAGCAAAGCTGGAAGAGGAGATGGGCGATCTGCTGTTTGCGACCGTCAACCTTTCGCGGCACCTCGGTGTAAAAGCGGAAACCGCCCTGCAAAAAGCGAACATTAAATTCGAACGTCGCTTTCGCGAAGTTGAGCGGATTGTCGCTTCGCGCGGCCTGGAAATGAGCGGGATTGACCTCGACGCGATGGAAGAAGTCTGGCAGGAAGTAAAACGCCAGGAACATGATCTCTAACGAGATTTTGCGATCAAGCGCAATTTGTGTGATTTTTTAAATGACAAGCGCTTGATTTGCGTCAAAAACATTTACTCAAAAGGGGCTATTTTCTCACTCCTTATGTTTGTCATGGCCTGGAGTGGAGACGGAGAATGAAAGTTTGTGGCGCTCGTCGTGTTCGGGTATACTACTTTCCCGTCCTGGTTATTCCATCGTTTCACCCTAACTTCTCAGGTTCAGCATGACAACGAACTATATTTTTGTGACCGGCGGGGTCGTATCCTCTCTGGGTAAAGGCATTGCCGCAGCCTCCCTCGCAGCCATTCTTGAAGCCCGTGGCCTCAATGTGACCATGATGAAACTGGATCCGTACATCAACGTCGATCCTGGCACCATGAGCCCAACCCAACACGGGGAAGTGTTCGTTACTGAAGACGGCGCTGAAACCGATCTGGATCTTGGCCACTACGAGCGTTTCATCCGTACCAAAATGACCCGTCGTAACAACTTTACGACTGGCCGTATCTACTCTGACGTTCTGCGTAAAGAGCGCCGTGGTGACTACCTGGGCGCGACCGTGCAGGTCATCCCACACATCACTAACGCCATTAAAGAGCGTGTTCTTGCCGGTGGCGAAGGGCACGACGTTGTGCTGGTTGAAATCGGCGGTACCGTAGGGGATATCGAATCCCTGCCGTTCCTCGAAGCGATTCGTCAGCTGGCGGTAGATATTGGTCGTGAGCACGCGCTGTTCATGCACCTGACGCTGGTGCCTTACATGGCGGCAGCAGGTGAAGTGAAAACCAAACCGACTCAGCACTCTGTTAAAGAGCTGCTCTCCATCGGTATTCAGCCTGACATCCTGGTTTGCCGTTCCGATCGCGCGATTCCGGCGAACGAACGCGCGAAAATTGCATTATTCTGTAACGTGCCTGAAAAAGCCGTTATTTCAATGAAAGATGTCGATTCCATTTATAAAATCCCGGGCCTGTTGAAATCACAGGGTCTGGACGATTATATTTGTAAACGATTCAGCTTGAACTGTCCGGAAGCTAACCTGTCTGAATGGGAGCAGGTGATTTACGAAGAAGCCAATCCGGGCGGCGAAGTGACTATCGGTATGGTCGGCAAGTACATCGAACTGCCGGATGCCTATAAGTCCGTTATCGAAGCGCTGAAACACGGCGGTCTGAAGAATCGCGTCTCTGTGAACATCAAGCTGATTGATTCGCAGGATGTGGAGACGCGCGGCGTTGAAATTCTTAAAGATCTGGATGCTATCCTCATCCCTGGCGGCTTCGGCTACCGTGGTGTTGAAGGCAAGATCGCCACTGCACGCTATGCGCGTGAAAACAATATTCCATACCTCGGTATCTGCCTGGGTATGCAGGTTGCGCTGATTGAATTTGCGCGCAACGTAGCGGGAATGGAAAACGCGAACTCTACGGAATTTGTGCCAGACTGTAAGTACCCTGTTGTGGCGCTGATTACGGAATGGCGCGACGAAGACGGTAACGTCGAAGTCCGTACCGAGAAGAGCGATCTGGGTGGCACCATGCGTCTTGGCGCACAGGCCTGCCAGCTGTCCGACGATAGCGTAGTACGCAAGCTGTACGGCGAACCGGTCATCACCGAACGCCATCGTCACCGCTATGAAGTCAACAACATGTTGTTGAAACAAATTGAAGCTGCGGGTCTGCGTGTTGCGGGCCGTTCCGGGGATGATCAGTTAGTCGAGATCATCGAAGTGCCTAACCATCCGTGGTTCGTGGCCTGCCAATTCCACCCGGAATTTACTTCAACGCCGCGTGACGGGCATCCGCTGTTTGCAGGCTTCGTGAAAGCCGCCAGCGAGTACCAGAAGCGTCAGGCGAAGTAAAAAAAGTTAGAACGGCAACGCGTACCCTTGGTACGCGTTGTTTGTCTGGAGTTTTAGTTTAACTTGTACTGAGGAAAATCTAATGTCCAAAATCGTTAAAGTCATCGGTCGTGAAATCATCGACTCCCGTGGTAACCCGACCGTTGAAGCTGAAGTTCATCTGGAAGGTGGTTTCGTCGGTATGGCAGCGGCTCCATCAGGTGCTTCTACAGGTTCCCGCGAAGCGCTGGAACTGCGTGATGGCGACAAATCCCGTTTCATGGGCAAAGGCGTACTGAAAGCGGTTGGCGCTGTTAACGGTCCTATTGCTCAGGCTATCGTTGGCAAAGATGCTAAAGATCAGGCTGGCATCGACAAGATCATGATCGATCTGGACGGTACTGAAAACAAATCTAACTTCGGTGCGAACGCAATCCTGGCCGTTTCCCTGGCGAACGCCAAAGCGGCAGCGGCAGCTAAAGGCATGCCACTGTTCGAGCACATCGCTGAACTGAACGGCACCCCAGGCAAATACTCCATGCCTGTACCAATGATGAACATCATCAACGGTGGTGAGCACGCAGACAACAACGTTGATATTCAGGAATTCATGATTCAGCCAGTTGGCGCGAAAACCCTGAAAGAAGCGGTACGTATGGGTTCTGAAGTGTTCCACAACCTGGCTAAAGTTCTGAAAGCTAAAGGCATGAACACGGCTGTTGGTGACGAAGGCGGCTACGCGCCAAACCTGGGTTCTAACGCAGAAGCACTGGCTGTTATCGCTGAAGCGGTTAAAGCAGCAGGCTACGAGCTGGGCAAAGACATCACCCTGGCGATGGACTGCGCAGCATCTGAATTCTACAAAGACGGTAAATACGTTCTGGCTGGCGAAGGCAACAAAGCGTTCACCTCCGAAGAGTTCACCCACTTCCTGGAAGACCTGACCAAACAGTACCCAATCGTTTCTATTGAAGACGGTCTGGACGAGTCTGACTGGGATGGTTTCGCATACCAGACCAAAGTACTGGGCGACAAAATCCAGCTGGTTGGTGACGATCTGTTCGTAACCAACACCAAGATCCTGAAAGAAGGCATCGAGAAAGGCATCGTTAACTCCATCCTGATCAAATTCAACCAGATCGGTTCTCTGACCGAAACGCTGGCTGCGATCAAAATGGCGAAAGACGCTGGCTACACCGCGGTTATCTCTCACCGTTCTGGCGAAACTGAAGATGCTACCATCGCTGACCTGGCTGTTGGTACCGCTGCTGGCCAGATCAAAACCGGTTCTATGAGCCGTTCTGACCGTGTTGCTAAATACAACCAGCTGATTCGTATCGAAGAAGCGCTGGGCGAAAAAGCACCTTACAACGGTCGTAAAGAGATCAAAGGCCAGGCATAAGCCTGAACCTTCGTTCTTATGAAAAAACCCGCTTCGGCGGGTTTTTTGTTTTCTATAGCAGAAGCGGCAACGTGGCGCTTGCCGTTTGCTGGCTAACGTCACCGTAATGGCCGTCTACTGCAATAAGGGAAGTGGTTAGCAGTTCAATCAGCAGCATCACGCCAACCTTGGCATTGAGCGCACCCGCGCTCAGCGGTCCCTCGGGCTTGGCTGCAACCAGCTGTAAATCGCTCAGGGAGGCCAGCGGGCTGCGAGGCGTATTGCTGAGCGCCAGTACCTTAACGCCCCGCTTGCGGGCGAGTTTCACCACGTGAAGCAGATCCCGTGTAGAGCCGGAACTTGAGATGGCCATCACCAGCGTCTCTTTCGAGAGCGTCGTCGCATTCATGGCGGCGCGATGCATATCGCTAAACAGCTGTGCAGGTTTGCCGAGTCGCAGCAGCTTGTAATGCAAATACTCCCCCAGAATTGCGCTGGCCGCCACTCCGTAAATTTGCACTGACTGCGCCTGATGCAGGGCCAGTGTCGCCTGTTCAAGCTGGGCCCGGTCGAGGAGTTTTGCGGTATCTTGCAGCGCCTGGACGGACTCATCCACCACGTTATCTATCGCATCTCCTGCCTGACGCTCCGGCAAACCCTGCTGAATATCCAGTGCAAGCGCCATTTTAAATTCGTTATATCCCTTACAGCCCAGCGTGCGGCAAAGGCGTGTGACGCTGGCCTCGCTGGTGCCGCTTTCACGCGCCAGCTCGGTGATCGTCAGGTAGAGCACTCTGGCAGGATCGTTGAGGACAAACTCCCCCAGTTTTTGTTGTGTTGGGCTGTACCCGGAAGCCTCCTGGCGTAGCTTCAGCAGCAGGTTTTCATGGTCCGACATGCTAGATCCTTAATGCGTTTCTCTGCCAACTAGTGTGGCGGAAAGCGGGGGAGAGATGCCAGTCATTTCGAAAAAGTATGATCGGCGTCCTGGTTTTTGGTGTTAATTTTCACAATTGAAAATATATGTGGTAAAAATTTTCATCAATAACCAGAGGGATAAAAAAATGATGCAAATGTTCAGCGGAGCGTCTTCCGGCGGATGGTTTGAAAAAGCGCAACGCTTTGGCAAATCCTTTATGTTACCTATCGCCATACTGCCCGCAGCAGGTCTGTTGCTAGGGATTGGCGGGGCGCTATCGAATCCGAATACGCTTACCGCGTATCCATTTTTAGACGTTGGCTGGCTACAGGCCATCTTTACCATCATGAGCAGCGCAGGCTCGATTGTGTTTGCAAACCTGTCGGTACTGTTTGCTGTTGGGGTCGCCGTTGGGCTGGCGAAAAATGATAAAGGCACGGCAGGGCTGGCGGCGTTGCTCGCTTATCTGGTGATGAATGCCACTATCAATGCGCTGCTGATCCTGACTGGAAAACTGGCGCATGACAACCCGGGCGCCGTAGGGCAGGGCATGACGCTGGGTATTCAGACGCTTGAAACGGGCGTATTTGGTGGGGTAGTTATTGGGCTGGTGACCTGCGCACTGCATCATCGGTTTAATAAAATCGCGCTTCCGCAATTTCTGGGCTTTTTTGGCGGCTCACGCTTCGTTCCCATTATCAGCTCGCTGGCGGCGATACTCGTCGGCGCGCTGATGACCGTGGTCTGGCCGCATTTTCAGAAGCTGATCTTTGGCCTCGGCGGGCTGGTGGATGCCACCGGCTATCTGGGGACGTTGCTGTACGGCTTCATCCTGCGCATGCTTGGCCCGTTTGGTCTGCACCACATCTTCTATCTTCCGTTCTGGACCACCGCGCTTGGCGGCAGTGAAATTGTTAACGGTCACCTGGTTGAGGGCACGCAGCGGATCTTCTTCGCCCAGCTCGCCGATCCGAACACGCAGCATTTCTATGAGGGCACGTCGCGCTTCATGTCCGGGCGCTTTATTACCATGATGTTTGGTCTGCTCGGCGCGTGTCTGGCGATGTACCACACGGCCAGGCCGGAGAATAAGAAGCGCGTCGCCGGGCTGCTGCTCTCTGCGGCGTTAACCTCATTCCTGACGGGAATTACCGAGCCCATAGAGTTCTCATTCCTGTTTATTGCCCCGGTGCTGTACGTCATTCATGCGCTGTTTGACGGGCTGGCGTTTATGCTCGCGCACATGCTGCACATCACCATCGGACAAACATTCTCCGGCGGGTTTATTGATTTCGTGCTGTTCGGCATTTTGCAGGGGGAAGCGAAAACTAACTGGATGTTCGTCCCGCTGGTGGGCGTACCGTGGTTCTTCCTTTACTACTGTACCTTCCGCTATCTGATCAAACGTTTTGATTTTGCCACGCCGGGCCGTGAAAAGGAGGCGTTGGCTGACGAGGCTACCCTGCCGCAAAGCGAGCGCGCCGCGGCGGTGATCGCCGGGCTGGGAGGAAAAGACAATCTGGATGACGTTGACTGCTGCGCCACGCGCCTTCGCGTCACGGTGAAAGACGGTAGCAAAGTCAATGAATCTGCACTGAAAGCGACCGGCGCGCGCGGCGTAATCGTCCGCGGCAACGGTGTCCAGGTCATCTATGGCCCGCACGTCACCATTATCAAAAACGAAGTGGAAGAGATTTTATCGTAATGAAAACTGTACTGGATAACCTGAAAGGAAAACTGGTCGTCTCCTGCCAGGCGCTGGAAAACGAACCGCTGCACAGCCCGTTTATTATGTCGCGAATGGCGCTGGCGGCGGCCCAGGGCGGAGCCGCGGCGATCCGCGCCAATAGCGTGGTGGATATCGAGGCTATCAAAGGGCTGGTCTCACTGCCGGTCATCGGCATCATCAAACGTGACTATCCGGATAGCGAGGTGTTCATTACCGCGACGCTCAAAGAAGTGGATGAGCTGATGGCGGTCGCGCCGGACATCATTGCGCTGGATGCGACCGCCCGGAAACGGCCCGGTGGCGGATCGCTGGACAAGTTGATCGCGCAGATCCGCGCCCGTTACCCTTCGCTGCTGCTGATGGCGGATATTGCCACCGTACAGGAGGCTGTGACCGCGCAGGCGCTGGGGTTTGATTGCGTCGGAACCACCCTTTACGGTTATACGGCGGAGACCGCCGGCCATTCGCTACCGGAAAATGACTGCGCGTTTTTGAAAGAGGTGCTGTCTGCCGTCACGATCCCTGTGATTGCCGAAGGGAACGTGGATACCCCCGATCGCGCGGCCAGGTGTCTGGCGCTGGGGGCGCACACGGTTGTCGTCGGCGGGGCGATCACCCGACCGCAGCAAATTACGGAACGGTTTATGGCGGCAATTGGCGCGCAAAGCACCGATGGAGCATGATCATCTGACGGGGATCTGCGATACTTATCGTTTATCCCCTTAACAGAGTTGACTATGCAGTACCCGATTAACGAGATGTTCCAGACCCTGCAAGGCGAGGGTTACTTTACCGGCGTTCCCGCTATCTTTATTCGTTTACAGGGATGCCCGGTTGGCTGCGCCTGGTGTGATACCAAACATACGTGGGATAAGCTCGCAGATCGGGAAGTGTCGCTGTTCAGCATTCTGGCGAAAACCAAAGAGAGCGATAAATGGGGCGCGGGCAGCGCGGAAGATCTGCTTGCCATTATTGGTCGTCAGGGCTGGACGGCGCGGCATGTGGTGATCACCGGCGGGGAACCCTGCATTCACGATCTGATGCCGCTCACCGAACTGCTTGAGAAGAACGGCTATAGCTGTCAGATCGAAACCAGCGGCACCCATGAAGTGCGCTGCTCCCATTCAACGTGGGTCACGGTTTCACCAAAAGTGAATATGCGTGGCGGGTATGACGTACTGTCGCAGGCGCTTGAGCGTGCTGATGAGATCAAACATCCGGTGGGGCGCGTGCGTGACATCGAAGCGCTGGACGAACTGCTGGCGACGCTGACGGACGAAAAGCAGCGCGTTATCGCGCTACAGCCTATCAGCCAGAAAGACGATGCGACCCGTCTGTGCATTGAAACCTGTATCGCCCGCAACTGGCGGCTGTCGATGCAGACGCACAAATATCTGAACATTGCCTGATACTTTTGTGGCCCCGCTTAACGCGGGGCTTTTGTTGTTGGCAGTAAAGCCCAGGTCACGACTGCCGACCCAAGGCAAATCGCACTGTTGAAAAGCAAGGCATACTGCGCGGCACTGGCCGTTCCCATCGGCAGCCATAGCGCGTACAGCGATGCGGTGACCGCGATCCCCATAGCGCCGCCCAGGGAACTGCCCATCTTATAGATCCCTGAAGCCACCCCCACTTTGTTTTCAGGGGCATTCATTACCGCCGTGTCCGTTGAGGGCGTGGCGTAACATCCGAGCCCCAGCCCGAATAAAATATTGCTCAGAAAAACGGTGACAATGTAGACCTCTTTGCTTAAGAAGGTGCATGAAATCAGCGAAATACCTGTTGCGGTCAGCAGCGGGCCGGTCATCATCGGCAGCCTGGCGCCATAGCGCTGAAGCAGTTTTTCACCCACCCGGATCATCGCCAGTACGGTAACCAGATACCCCAGCGTCATCATGCCGGTCTGTAGCGGTGACAGATGATGGCCTTGCTGCAACCAGATGCTGGCGATCATCATGGTGCCAATGCAGCCGTTGAGCAGGAAATTTGAGAATACCGAGGCGCTGTAGGCCCGGTTTTTAAACAGGGCGAAATCGATCAGCGCCGCATCGCCTTTCCGCCGCCCGGTAACGACAAAACACATCAGTGCAATCACGGCTCCACACAGTACAAGAAGCGATAAACTGCTGCTCCAGCCCCAGCTGTGTCCTTTACTGATAAACAGATTGAACAGCACCAGCATAAGGACAAAACTCACCAGGCCGCTGATATCCAGTTTGTGTCGACACGCATCAGGGCTGCGGCTTTCCGGCGTGGCGCGGATAAGCAATAGCGCGACCAGCGCTACCACCATCGACAGAATAAAAATCCAGCGCCAGCCCAGCGTGGTGGCGATGGCGCCTCCCACAAACGAGCTCAGGCCACTCCCGCCCCATGAACCGATAACCCAGAAACTGATTGCGCGCTGGCGTGCTTTACCTTCATACCAGGTTTTAATCAGCGCCAGCGTGGCGGGCATGATGCAGGCCGCTGATAGCCCCTGTATCGCTCTTCCCAACAGAAACAGGACGGGCTCCCATGAAATGAACAGCAGACCACTCCCGATCATGCTCAGGATCAGGCCAATCATGGTCAGGCGCATGCGCCCAAACTTATCGGCAAACCCACCGCAGGCAACGACAAAACAGCCGCTGAACAACGCGCTCAGGCTGACGGCCAGCGTAAGGGTTTCGAGGGCAATATCGAGGCTGTTCTGCATGGCCGGAACCACGTTGATAACCGACTGGGCAAACAGCCAGAATGTCAGAACGCTCATGACGATACCCGCCAGCAGCCGATCGTTACCGGCGTAGGCGGATGCGCCTGTCAGGGAAACGGTACTCATAGTGCAGCCCTCCCGGGAAGGTGCGAATCAGTGCAGATAGTGTTCGGTCAGTGCGGCCCACAGCGCCGCGCCGGTGAGGAGAATGTTGTCGTTAAAGTCGTAGCCCGGGTTATGTACCATGCAGCGGTCAGGCTCATCCCCGGCGCCAAGGGTGAAATAGCAGCCATTGGGATTTTTCTCGAGCATAAAAGCAAAGTCTTCGCTGCCCATAAACGCATTCACCTCCGCGACGGCATCCTGACCGAACAGATCGATGGCGACGTTGCGCACCATCTCATTGGCTTGCGGATTGTTTTTCAGCACCGGGCTGCCGTTAATGTGTCGAATGGTGGCCGTCGCATTGAAACTTTCCGCCTGTGCAACGGCGATATCATGGATACGCTGTAGCACGGTTTGCCGCACGCGTTCATCCAGCGTGCGCACGGTAAGTTTCATCAATACTTTGTCGTTGATAATGTTAGGGGCATGTCCGGCCTGAATGCTGCCTACGGTAACGACGGCTGGCTGGAAAGGGGTAATGTTGCGCGAAACTATCGACTGCAACGCGATAGTGATATGGCAGGCAACCAGGGTGGCGTCAACGGTATGTTCTGGCACCGCACCGTGCCCCCCCACGCCGTTAACTTCAATATGAAGAGTGTCGGAAGAGGCCATCATGGCGCCATCGCGCAGACCAATTTTTCCGAGGGGCTGTGACGGCATATTATGCAGACCAAAGATGTGGTCGCAGGGGAACAGGTCAAACAAACCGTCCTCTACCATAACGCGTCCGCCATAAAGAAGTTCTTCCGCGGGCTGAAAAATAAGGTGCAGCGTGCCGTTAAAATTGCGGGTGCGTGCCAGGTACTCCGCTGCATACAGGAGCGTTGTGGTGTGGCCGTCATGACCGCAGCCGTGGAATTTACCCTCAACGGTACTGCTCCACGCCTTGCCGTTGTTTTCCTGCATTGGCAGCGCATCCATATCGGCGCGCAGGCCCAGGCGTTTATGCCCGTTACCCACCTTCAGTGTGCCGACCACACCGGTTTTCGCCAGGCCGCGATGAACCTCATATCCCCATTCCTGAAGCAGCGCTGCAACGCGATCGCTCGTGTTGTGCTCCTCAAAACCAATTTCTGGATGCTGATGAAAATAGCGACGTAATTCAGTGAACCGAGCTTCGTTGCCACGCAGAGCTTCGATAATGGGATGTGTCATTTTTGTTATCCTTTTTCTGCCAAACGATGATAATTTCGAGTCTATGACGATCGTCCCGCCTGAAAATGCATTTTTTTGTTGTAAAGCGACGGCTTTGTTTTGATTGTTTTTCATACAATTCAGTTATGACAAAAAAGATCAGGTCATTATTTGTCTTTGGTGAGGGGTAAGATGGCGCAACGGGGAGATGAATTTTGGATAGAGATTCAGGACATTCGCCACTGCGTGGAGGATGAAGGCGATACGCTAACGTTGCTCTGGGTGCTGGAAGGGCGGGCAGAGCTGAACACCGATGTGGGACGTGACATCCTGGAGGCCAATACCCTTGCCATTATCAACCGTCATCGGCGCTGGCAATTCACGAGCGAAACGGCAAATGTCACCCTGCGCGTAACCCTTTCCGGGCGCTGGGTCGTCCAGCTCTGCAATGATTTTTTTGCCCATGATTATGCTGTACCGGCAGAAGCCGGAGGCGTCTGGCCCCAATGCGATGCGCTTCGCGATCTGCTGCGCCAGCTTCTTGTGGTCACTCTCATCAACGACCCGCACCGCTACCGGCTGGAGGCGTACCGCTGGCTGAGCGAGATATTGCTGTTGCTGACCAGCCGCTTTCAACAGCCCGCCCGTATGCTGTCCCGGGAATTTTCCTCAGCGCACAGCAAACGCATCGCCCGGGTGATAGAGCGGATCAATGCCAGTTATTCCCGCCGTATTACGCTTGCGGAAATCGCCGCGAGTGAATATGTCTCTGAAGCCTGGCTCTCTCGTCTCTTTCGTAAGGAGGTGGGGATCAGTTTCATGCAGTACATCACCCACCTGCGGCTGGAAAAGGCGGCTGACGCTCTCCGGCTGACGAACCGACCGCTGCACCAGATTGCGCTTGAGCAGGGTTTCGCCAGCACGCGCATGATGAGCGATCGGTTCAGGCGTGTTCACAATATGTCTCCGGGCGAGTTTCGTAAGGCCCGGCGCCAGCACCCGGAGGCGGCACGTATTCGGACGGACAGGCGTGAGCAGCGCTATCCGGTCGCCGTGGACAAGCTGTTTAGCCTGCTCAATGAACCGGTGGCGCGCGGTTGGGGAGCCTCGCCGCTCATCGTTCACCCGCAGCAGGAGCAGAGACTGGATCTTGAGCAGCTCAATCCTCTTTCTGCCTCGCTGCGTCGTATGCGGGTGGTCATTACCCTGCGTGAGCTTGACGATTTGCTGCGGGAGGACGTTCGACAAAATCTGGAGGCGATAAATGAGGCCATTCCCATAGAGGGAATTGATATCGCCGAACCTTTTCTCAGCAGTCGTCTGTTTGCCACCGGGTGGGATGACCCCCAGATGGCGGGCTACGCCTGCTGGTACAATCTGCATCAGATTTTCACCTGGCTGGCAAAAAAGCAGTGGACGGTGCTACTGCACACCGGCGTAACGACCCGCCGCGATCTTCTCACCCGCTTTTTACAACAGTCAGTTAATCATTTTTCGCCAGAGATCACCGCAGGCTGGCATTTCGTCATGCACTGGTCAACACAGGCGAGTGAGGAGAGCCGGGAGCAGGTCTGGCTGGCCCAGCAAAAGGCGATACGAACTTATCTTCCGCAGGCAAAGTTTGGTTTATGGCACCGATTTGCCCCCGTCAGCGCGGGCGTAAGCGAGGATACCCTGTTCAGTTCAGCCATCCTGATGCAGGCCGATTTTCTTGCCTGTTCTGCCGATGCCAATGAGCTTCTCGATCCCGCGCAGCTGGAGCCAGCCCCTCTCTCCTCAACGGAAAATTATCCGATACTGAAGGTCCGCCAGATCCTCGCCGCCCTTCGCCTGCGTAAATGTTCGCTTCCCGTCTGGCTTCTCTCCTGGAATACCCTCACCGGCAACACACGGGCGACAAACGGCTGGTTTTTTCGTGGGGCGCTGCTGATGCAGAACCTGCTCGGGCTTTCGGAGCAGGTCTGGCTGGCGGGATTCTGGCTCAATTCGGGCCTTCAGGGAGAAGCCCGTGCGAACAACACCATCGATACCTCAAGCCTGGCGCTACAGTATAACCATGGTCTGCCGCGTCCGGTTTATTGGGTTCTCTGGCTCTGGCAACGTCTGCGGGGCGAGGTGCTGGTCAATGATAAGCGTGTCCTGCTTACGCGCCATCGCAATGGTTATCAGCTGTTGCTGCGAAATGTGGTGGTTTTTAATCCGCTCCTTTCCAGTGAAGAAGCCTTCATCCAGCGTTTTCGCCAGCAGTATCATTTACACCTGAAGGGAATGCGCGGTAAATGGAGAATTAAATGCCATCTGTTTGATCAGCACAACGGCGCGCTCTATCCGTTACTTGAAGGGGTTGGCAGCGAAAGCGGCCCTGATGAAGAGATGTGGCGCTGGATAGCGCATAAAGCGCGTCCAACGCTTTCCGTACGCGATGAACGCCTTTATGACGGCTGGCAACTGACTGAATCACTGGAGAGTAATGCGCTGGTGCTCTACGAGTTTACGCCGCTCGTGCCTCGTGAGACCGCAACGGAGGAGATTCACTCCCCGTGGTAGACGCAGCCTGCCGTGCAGGTCTCTTTGATCATCACCGCGCTCAGCAGCGGTACCAGCGGTTTCATCTGATCCCAAATCCATTTTGCCAGCACTTCGCTGGTCGGGTTTTCAAGGCCCGGAATATCATTTAGATAGTAATGATCGAGACGATCGTAGGTCGGCTTAAACGCGGCCTTCAGTTCGGCAAAGTCCATGATCCAGCCCGTATGGGGATCGACTTCACCGGTGATTTCAAGACGCACCATAAACGAGTGTCCATGCAGGCGGCCACATTTGTGCCCGGCAGGAACGTGTGGAAGGTGGTGTGCGGCTTCGAAGGTGAAATCTTTAAACAGTGTGGTGGACATCATAGCTCTCAGGAATGCGGAAAAAACCGCCGCATAGTACCGGAAAGCACAATTTTTATCATTAACTAAAACGGCTCTGAACGGTCACCGCCTCGTATTCATGGTGTTTATCGGCTTTTATTCTTTTATTTCAGATAGTTATTTAATCGCTTTTATCGTTAAGAACGATAACTAAAACAGGTTAGTCCATTTGGTTATTTATTATTTCCATCCCTTCTTTAATTGTTATTATCCCCGCCGTTAACCTTATCTTCAGTTTGGATTTATTCGCTTAAAGTCCGCTTTGCTACTGGAACATAACGACGCATGACAACACAGGCCCCACCTTCAAATTTGCTTCCCCTTAACCCGGAGCAACTGGCGCGCCTCCAGGCCGCGACTTCCGATTTTTCACCCACCCAGCTCGCCTGGGTCTCCGGCTATTTCTGGGGAATGCTCAATCAGCAGCCGGGTGCTGTGGCTGGCGTCCCGCCAACGGCCGTTGAAATTCCTGCCATCACGCTTATCTCCGCTTCGCAAACGGGTAATGCCCGTCGTGTGGCCGAAGCGCTGCGTGATGACCTGCTCGCCGCGAAGCTGAACGTTAACCTGGTCAACGCCGGGGATTATAAATTCAAACAGATCGCGTCAGAAAAACTGCTGGTGGTGGTGGCGTCAACGCAGGGGGAAGGCGAGCCTGCGGAAGAAGCCGTCGCGCTGCATAAGTTCCTGTTCTCGAAAAAAGCGCCCAGGCTGGAGGGCACCGCCTTTGCCGTCTTCGGCCTCGGTGATACGTCCTATGAATTTTTCTGCCAGTCCGGTAAAGACTTCGACAGCAAGCTGGCGGAGCTGGGTGCAGAGCGCCTGCTGGATCGCGTAGACGCTGATGTCGAATACCAGGCCGCCGCCGCCGAATGGCGGGCGCGCATCGTTGAGGTGCTGAAGGCCCGCGTCCCGAAAGAGACGCCAGCGCAGGCCGCCGTTACCGCAGCGGGCACCGTTAACGAAATCCACACCAGCCCTTACACGAAAGAGGCGCCGCTGACGGCGAGCCTGTCGGTAAACCAGAAAATCACGGGCCGTGATTCGGAAAAAGACGTGCGCCATATCGAAATCGATCTCGGTGACTCCGGCCTGCGTTATCAGCCTGGCGATGCGCTGGGTGTCTGGTATCAGAACGATCCGGCGCTGGTGAAAGAGCTGGTCGAGCTGCTGTGGCTGAAAGGCACGGAGTCGGTCCAGGTGGAAGGTAAAACCTTACCACTCTCTGAGGCGCTTCAGTGGCATTTCGAGCTGACGGTGAACACCGCCAACATCGTTGAAAACTACGCCACCTTAACGCGCAGCGAGTCCCTTCTGCCGCTGGTGGGGGACAAGGCGAAGTTACAGCATTACGCCGCGACGACGCCGATTGTCGATATGGTGCGTTTCTCCCCGGCACAGCTGGATGCCGACGCGCTGATCGGCCTGCTGCGTCCGCTAACGCCGCGTCTTTACTCCATCGCCTCCTCACAGGCGGAAGTGGAAAACGAAGTCCACATCACCGTTGGCGTGGTGCGTTACGACATCGAAGGCCGCGCGCGGGCGGGTGGGGCGTCGGGCTTCCTGGCCGACCGCGTGGAAGAAGAGGGCGAGGTGCGCGTCTTTATCGAGCACAACGACAACTTCCGTCTGCCGGCGAACCCGGAAACACCGGTGATCATGATTGGCCCGGGCACCGGCATCGCACCGTTCCGCGCCTTTATGCAGCAGCGTGCAGCGGACGAGGCACCGGGTAAAAACTGGCTGTTCTTCGGCAACCCGCATTTTACTGAAGATTTCCTCTACCAGGTTGAATGGCAGCGCTACGTCAAAGAGGGCGTGCTGACCCGCATCGATCTGGCCTGGTCCCGCGATCAGAAAGAAAAAGTATACGTACAAGACAAACTGCGCGAACAGGGCGCAGAGCTGTGGCGCTGGATCAATGACGGCGCCCACATTTATGTCTGCGGCGACGCCAATCGCATGGCGAAAGACGTTGAGCAGGCACTGCTGGAAGTGATTGCCGAATTCGGCGGTATGGATGCCGAAACGGCGGATGAATTTTTAAGTGAGCTGCGCGTAGAGCGCCGTTATCAGCGAGATGTCTACTAATGAGCGAAAAACATCCTGGCCCACTGGTGGTCGAAGGCAAACTGTCTGATGCCGAGCGCATGAAGGTAGAGAGCAACTACCTGCGCGGTACCATTGCCGAAGATTTAAATGACGGCCTGACCGGCGGTTTCAAAGGCGACAACTTCCTGCTGATCCGTTTCCACGGTATGTACCAGCAGGACGACCGCGATATCCGCGCCGAACGTGCCGAGCAGAAGCTGGAGCCGCGTCATGCGATGCTGCTGCGCTGCCGCCTGCCGGGTGGCATCATCACCACCAAACAGTGGCAGGCTATCGACAAGTTTGCCGCTGAAAACACGATTTACGGCAGCATCCGTCTGACTAACCGTCAGACCTTCCAGTTCCACGGCATTCTGAAGAAGAACGTCAAGCCGGTGCACCAGATGCTGCACTCCGTGGGTCTGGACGCGCTGGCGACCGCCAACGACATGAACCGTAACGTGCTCTGCACCTCGAACCCGTATGAGTCCGAGCTGCACGCCGAAGCGTACGAGTGGGCGAAGAAGATCTCCGAGCACCTGCTGCCACGCACCCGTGCCTATGCGGAGATCTGGCTCGATCAGGAGAAAGTCGCGACCACGGACGAAGAGCCGATCCTCGGTCAGACCTACCTGCCGCGTAAATTCAAGACTACGGTGGTGATCCCGCCGCAGAACGATATCGACCTGCACGCCAACGACATGAACTTCGTGGCGATTGCCGAAAACGGCAAGCTGGTCGGCTTTAACCTGCTGGTGGGCGGCGGTTTGTCCATCGAGCACGGGAACAAGAAAACCTACGCCCGCACCGCGAGCGAGTTCGGCTTCCTGCCGCTGGAGCACACGCTGGCCGTGGCTGAGGCGGTGGTTACTACCCAGCGCGACTGGGGTAACCGTACCGACCGTAAAAACGCGAAAACCAAATATACCCTGGAGCGCGTAGGCGTCGAGACGTTCAAAGAAGAAGTGGAGCGTCGCGCGGGCATCAAGTTTGAGCCGATCCGCCCTTACGAATTCACCGGTCGCGGCGATCGCATCGGCTGGGTTAAAGGTATCGACAATAAATGGCACCTGACGCTGTTTATCGAAAACGGCCGTATTCTGGATTATCCGGGCCGTCCGCTGAAAACCGGCCTGCTGGAAATTGCGAAGATCCACAAAGGCGAGTTCCGTATTACCGCCAACCAGAACCTGATCGTCGCCAGCGTGCCGGAAAGCGATAAGGCGAGAATTGAAGAGCTGGCGCGCGAGCACGGGTTGATGAATGCGGTTAAACCGCAGCGTGAAAACTCAATGGCCTGCGTGTCGTTCCCGACCTGTCCGCTGGCGATGGCCGAAGCCGAGCGTTTCCTGCCGTCCTTCACTGATAAAGTGGAAGCGATTCTGGAAAAACACGGGATTCCGGACGAGCATATTGTTATGCGCGTGACGGGCTGTCCGAACGGCTGCGGTCGCGCGATGCTGGCCGAACTCGGTCTGGTAGGGAAAGCGCCGGGTCGCTATAACCTGCACCTGGGCGGTAACCGTATCGGGACGCGTATTCCGCGTATGTTCCGCGAGAACATCACCGAGCCGGAAATTCTCGATTCCCTCGACGTGCTTATCGGACGCTGGGCGAAAGAGCGCGAAGCGGATGAAGGCTTCGGCGACTTTACGGTACGTGCGGGCATCATTCGCCCGGTGCTCGATCCCGCAAGGGATTTCTGGGAATAACCACGAGAGGTAACTATGTCCGTACTCGATCTAAACGCCCTTAATGAGCTGCCAAAAGTCGAACGCATTCTGGCCCTGGCAGAAACCAACGCCCAACTGGAAAAACTCGACGCCGAAGGGCGCGTGGCGTGGGCGCTGGAAAACCTGCCGGGTGACTATGTGCTGTCGTCAAGCTTTGGCATCCAGGCGGCGGTCAGCCTGCACCTGGTGAATCAGATCCGTCCGGATATTCCGGTGATCCTCACCGATACGGGCTATCTGTTCCCGGAAACCTATCAGTTTATTGATGAACTGACGGATAAGCTCAGGCTGAACCTCAAAGTCTACCGTGCGACGGAAAGCGCGGCCTGGCAGGAGGCGCGTTACGGTAAGCTGTGGGAGCAGGGCGTAGAGGGCATTGAGAAATACAATGAGATCAACAAAGTTGAGCCAATGAACCGGGCGCTGAAAGAGCTGAACGCTCAGACCTGGTTCGCGGGCCTGCGCCGCGAGCAGTCCGGGAGCCGGGCCACGCTGCCGGTGCTGGCGGTGCAGCGCGGGGTGTTCAAAGTGCTGCCGATTATCGACTGGGATAACCGCACGGTGTACCAGTATCTGCAAAAGCACGGGCTGAAGTACCATCCGCTGTGGGATCAAGGATACCTGTCGGTAGGCGACACCCACACCACGCGTAAATGGGAACCGGGAATGGCGGAAGAAGAGACGCGATTCTTTGGGCTGAAGCGTGAGTGCGGGCTGCACGAAGGGTAATGTTTTTTCGCCCGGTGGCGCTGCGCTTACCGGGCCTACAACGGCTTAATTCTCCCTCTCCCCGTGGGTGGTTCCCCAGTAATTTGAAAGCAAAAGCGATAACGTTGCCTCAGAATAACTGAGGGCTTTCAGCGATGCCTCGGTCCGGCTGTAAATCGCTGAGGCGTTTCCTGTAG
>NZ_JBMKHP010000028.1:0-17228 GCF_049238705.1 Enterobacter cloacae complex sp. IR5403
GTGTTCACTCGTTGAGACTTGGTATTCATTTATTGTCCGAAGACATTAAGAATCCATGTCACTTTGAGTGCCCACACAGATTGTCTGATAAATTGTTAAAGAGCAGTTGCAACGCGGCTTTCAGCTCATCGTTGCGAGGTCCCGTATATTACGTTTTCCTCATTCAGAGTCAAGCAATTATTTTCACTTTTCTCTGTTGGCGTTCATCTCTGAACCCCGCTGTCCCGGCGGCTTGTAAGCCGTTGTTCCGTGTCAGTGGAGGCGCATTATAGGGAGTTCTCAGACGTTGACAACCCCTCTTTGAAAAAAAACGTTCAACCGTCTCTTTTTTGCTCAAAACCGTGCTACAGCGCCAGTTTTTCGAGCGTTTCGAAGCCATAACGATGTAAAACGGGCAAAAGTTGTTCGGTTTCTTTTGTTATCGCCATACAAAAAGCGATGTTCGCATCCGCGGATTTCGCATCCGGCGCCTCGTGTTCCAGCAACCAGGCCGTCCGACGCGCAATTGCAGCACCGGAATCCACCAGCCGGGTCCCTTCAGGCAGAACCTTTAACAGCTCTTCCTGTAATAGCGGGAAATGGGTGCAGCCAAGAACAACCGTATCCGGCGGTTCCTGCATCCGCAGCCATGGACGCAGAATACGACGCAGCTCTTCAAGCGATACCGTCTCGCCGTGCAGTTTCGCTTCCGCCATTTCCACCAGCTCCGCGGAGCCGAGCATGGCGATCTGGCATTCATTGGCAAAGCGCTCAATAAGCTCACGCGTATAAGGACGTTTTACCGTACCGCGCGTAGCCAGCAACCCCACAATGCCGTTCGCCGTCAGACGCGCCGCAGGTTTGATTGCCGGAACAACGCCCACAACCGGGAACGGGAATTTTTCGCGCAGGGCAGGAAGAGAGACCGTGCTTGCCGTATTACAGGCAATGACCGCCAGCGCCAGGGGATAACGCTTTTGTACCGCGGTGACGATTTCAACCACACGCTCAACAATAAAGTCTTCACTCTTTTCCCCATACGGGAACGCGACGTTATCGAAGGCGTAGATGTAATGGAGATCCGGCAGGAGCTGCCGAATCTCATCATAGACCGAAAGCCCACCGACGCCGGAATCAAACACCAGCACGGTGGGACGCGGATCAGAAGGTGTAGCTGCCAGACAAGGTGTATTCCCGTCCTGCAGTTTGGTAGCCATAAACTGTCTCGTAATCTTTATCGAACAGGTTGGCTATTTTACCACGAACTGTGAGATGAGAGGTGACAGGATATGAAACCGCGACGTCCCACAGGCTGACGCCGCCCATTTTGACTTTCTCTGACGGATAGGTTCCAAAGTCGGTGTCGTAGCGCGTGCCGAGATAGTGATACGTCAGGCTCCAGTCGAAATCATCGATCTGCGTATCGAGCTGATACTTCACCTGCTGTTTAGCACGACGGTCCAGAAGTTGGTTGGTTGCCGCATTGCGGGCATCCACATAGTCGTAGCCCACAGTATGCGTCAACGGACCCGTATCAAACGACGCTGTCGCTTCTACACCTTTAATGCGTGCTTTGCCGACGTTGTAATATTGCTGAAGGTTATTGTTGAAGTCGATGAGATTATCAACGTCATTACGATAGCCGGATACGCGCCAGCTCACGCCTGCCGTCAGGCCTTCAAACGCCCCTTCCCACTGCTTGCTCTCTTCAGGATCAAGATGGGTATTGCCGTAGAAACCATAGAGCTGACCCAGATTCGGCGCTTTATAGGCCGTGCCATAAGAGGCTATGAAGCGGTAACCGTCAACGAACTCCCAGGCTGCGCTACTTTGCCAGGTACCATGGCGACCAAACTGAGAGTTGTCATCGCTGCGGGCCGCCGCCTCCAGAGTGAAATCGCCAAACTGCTGCAACCCGGTCAGGTAGACGCCGGTGTTATGCAGGTCATAGGCGTTGGTGACATAGTTGGTACCCGGCTCGGTGCTCTGTTTCTGCCAGTCAACGCCCGCGCCGATATTGCCATGCCCCACGTCAACAGAGTTGGTCCACTGAACATTGTACTGTTTGATTTCATCCAGGGTAGCCGTGGAGTCATAGCGTCCAAGGTGCGGATCGTAATTGTAGTCTTTGCTGTGACTGTAGCTGGAGAGCAACTGTGAATGGAAAATATCCCGGTTAAACCGCAATCCGGCATCCCAGGTCTGGCTATAGAGCTGGCGGGTATCGACCAGTACATCAGGGGTAAATGAACTGTAATAGCCGTCATAGGCGGTACGGTTGCTGTAACCATAGCCGCGAACGAAACCACTCCACTGCTCAGAGAAAGCATGCTCCAGTGCGCCATAGAGCGTTTTATTCATAAAGCCGTCGCGATCGGTCTGGGCAAGGCCGCCGTTATTACCGTCAGCAACGACGTCAAAACCTTTTGTGTAGGTGTAATCCGCTGCCAGCGTCACGCGCGTACTGTCACCCAACGTTTGCTGGGTGCTGCCACCATAATTCTGGAAGCCGTGTGTCCCAACGCCAGCATTCAGCGTTGTGCCATCCTTCGCACGCGTAGTGATAATGTTGACTACGCCACCAATCGCATCCGAGCCGTACACCGCCGAACGCGGTCCACGAATGTATTCGATGCGCTGCACCAGGGAGATCGGAAACTGGCTGAGATCGGACGACCCCGTGACGCCCGCCTGGTTAAGGCGTATCCCATCGACGAGAATCAGGACATGGCTGGAGTTCGTACCGCGTATAAAGAGAGAAGAGAGCTGCCCCATCCCGCCATTTTGCGCGGTATCTACGCCGGGCAGGCGACGCATGACATCCAGAACCGTGGTGGATTGCCAGCGGTCGATATCGGCCCGCGTCACGACAGAAGTCGCAGCCAGAACAGATTTTTCAGGTTGTTCGAAACGGTTTGCTGTCACCACCAACGAGTCGGCGCTTTCCTGCGCCCAGCCCGAAAATGCCGTGACGGAAAACGCCGTCAACAGCGATACTTTTTTAATCATTGTTAAAGCATCCACAATATAAGAAGGATGCCGCAGGCCTCATCGATAGCACGCGATGATGAAACCAAATGCGACGTGATCCCGGCAGGTCTTCGGGCTGGGTGGCGTTATACGGATGAAGACTTCCCATTTTCACAGTGTCTACAACTTTCATCCCGCCAGTCTTTACCGCTGCGCGTCAGCTCCAGATTTGCACTGGATTCCCTTTTCACTCTCAGGAGACCGGAAACAGAATGCTACAATTAGACACGTATAGATGTCCAGATAGCTATTAGCCATTAAATCTGGACATCCACTGCACAATCCCTACAATCCCCGCGTAATTCTTTATCATTCAGGACGCATCATGACCCCCGAACACCTCCCGACAGAACAGTACGACGCACAGCTGGCAGAAAAAGTTGTCCGCCTGCAAAGTATGATGACGCCTTTCAACGCGCCCGTTCCCGAGGTGTTTCGTTCTCCGGTCAGCCACTACCGTATGCGCGCTGAGTTCCGCATCTGGCACGATGGCGATGATCTGTACCACATCATTTTCGATCAGCAGACGAAATCCCGCATTCGCGTAGACAGTTTCCCGGCGGCGAGTGAGCTCATCAACCAGTTGATGACGCTAATGATTGAAGGCGTGCGCAACAATCCGGTACTGCGCAACAAGCTGTTCCAGATTGACTACCTGACCACCCAAAGCAATCAGGCCATTGTTTCTCTGCTCTATCACAAAGCGCTGACCGACGAGTGGCGCGAGCAGGCAGAAGCCCTGCGCGATGCGCTGCGCGCGCAGAACATCAACGTGCACCTGATTGGCCGCGCGACCAAAACCAAAATCATGCTGGACCAGGATTACATCGACGAGCGTCTGCCGGTGGCAGGAAAAGAGATGGTTTACCGTCAGGTGGAGAACAGCTTCACCCAGCCGAATGCCGCCATGAACGTGCAGATGCTGGAGTGGGCGCTGAACGCGACGGAAGGGTCGACGGGCGATCTGCTGGAGCTCTACTGCGGTAACGGCAACTTCTCGCTGGCGCTGGCGCGTAACTTCGAACGCGTGCTGGCGACGGAAATCGCCAAACCGTCGGTGGCAGCCGCGCAGTACAACATCGCCGCTAACCATATTGATAACGTACAAATTATTCGTATGGCGGCAGAAGAGTTTACCCAGGCGATGAACGGCGTACGCGAGTTTAACCGCCTGCAAGGAATTGATTTGAAGAGCTACCAGTGTGAGACAATTTTTGTCGATCCGCCGCGCAGTGGCCTGGACAGCGAAACCGAGAAGATGGTGCAGGCGTACCCGCGTATTTTGTACATCTCCTGTAACCCGGAGACGCTGTGCAAGAATCTGGAAACATTAAGCCAGACGCACAAGGTTGAACGTCTGGCGCTGTTCGATCAGTTCCCGTATACACACCATATGGAGTGCGGCGTATTACTTACCGCACGGTGATCTGTAGGCCGGATAAGCGTAGCGCCATCCGGCATTTTTTGGCAGGTGGCGCTTCGCTTACCTGCCCTACAAATAATTCATTACTCCGGCAACTGGCTCTTGCGGCTACGCATACGCGAGCCAATCCAGAACACCAGCGCCACAGACAGCACCGCAGGCAGGAAGTTAGAGCCAATATCCGGATACTCTGCGCGCACCACGGTGCTGTACAACAGTACACCCAGAATAAAGCAGGCTGCGGCCAGCCCCGGTAATCCGACAGGCATGGTGCGGTTCAGATAACGTTGATGCAGGCAGTACACCGTCAGCACCAGCGCGATAATCGGGAAAATCGAGAACGGTACAATTGAGCTGAAAATCGCCGCAAACGTACCATTAATGGATAAGCCAGCGATCAATGCCAGCAACAGCGTTCCTTTATCCTGACCTGACTGTTTCATTACTCACCTTCACTCATCGTTTTGATGTGCCAACTTCTCTTGTTCACGGCGATACCAGTAGTACGCACCTTTAGAAATCATCCGCAGCTGCAATACCAGTCGCTCTTCGAGTTGCTTACGTTGTTCAATGCTGACATCCAGCGCTTCGGCACCCGCGCTGAAAACAATCGTCACCATCGCCTCGGCCTGTGCTTCAGTAAACGCACGCGGCATATGGTTTTCGAGTTCAAGATAGTCGGCAAGTTCCGCGATGAAATGCTGAATTTCACGCGCGACGGCGGCACGAAACGCGGCTGACGTCCCGGAACGTTCACGCAACAGCAGGCGAAACGCGTTAGGGTTATTGCCGATAAATTCCATAAATGTCGACACAGAGGTGCGGATCACGCTGCCGCCCTTGGCGATACGCTGACGCGCCTGACGCATAAGCTGGCGCAGCATTAAACCGCTCTCGTCGACCATGGTCAGGCCCAGTTCATCCACATCACGGAAATGACGATAGAAGGACGTTGGCGCAATCCCGGCCTCGCGCGCCACTTCACGCAGGCTCAAACTGGCAAAACTCCGCTCAGCACTCAGTTGACTGAATGCGGCTTCCACCAGCGAACGCCGGGTTTTCTCTTTTTGTTGTGCTCTTACGCCCATCACGATAGTTGAATCCTTCCAAAGGCCCGTTGGCACTATACCAGAGAATAAAATTAATCTGTTTACCTGGCTTTGTGAATGATTGTTTACGGGCGGTTTGTGCTCCACTGCCCGAAAAAAGCACAACGATAATTGGGTTACCCTGGCAATGATGTTATGATTCTGTTGCTTTTATGTATAAGAACAGGTAAGCCTTGCCATGCCACATTCCTACGATTACGACGCAATAGTTATTGGTTCCGGCCCCGGCGGCGAAGGTGCTGCTATGGGTCTGGTAAAACAGGGAGCCAGAGTAGCGGTTATTGAGCGCTACCATAATGTCGGCGGCGGTTGCACCCACTGGGGCACCATCCCTTCGAAAGCCCTCCGCCACGCCGTTAGCCGCATTATCGAATTTAACCAGAACCCTCTTTACAGCGACCACTCCCGACTTCTTCGCTCCTCCTTTGCCGATATCCTGAATCACGCAGACACGGTCATTAACCAGCAGACGCGCATGCGTCAGGGTTTCTATGAGCGCAACCACTGTGAAATTCTGCAAGGGAACGCGCATTTTGTGGATGAACACACCCTGGCGCTGGAGTGCCACGACGGTTCGGTTGAGACGCTCACCGCTGAAAAATTTGTGATCGCCTGCGGTTCCCGTCCTTACCATCCGGCAGACGTGGATTTCTCGCACCCGCGCATTTACGACAGCGACTCCATCCTCAGCCTGCACCACGAGCCACGCCATGTGATCATCTACGGTGCGGGGGTGATTGGCTGTGAATATGCGTCGATCTTCCGGGGAATGGAGGTCAAAGTTGATCTGATCAACACCCGCGACCGGCTGCTGGCGTTCCTCGATCAGGAGATGTCAGATTCCCTCTCCTACCACTTCTGGAACAGCGGCGTGGTGATTCGCCACAACGAAGAGTACGAGAAAATCGAAGGCTGCGACGACGGTGTGATCATGCACCTGAAATCCGGTAAGAAGCTGAAGGCAGACTGCCTGCTGTACGCCAACGGCCGTACCGGCAACACGGATTCATTGCAGCTGGAGAATATCGGGCTTGAAACCGACAGCCGCGGTCAGCTCAAGGTCAACAGCATGTACCAGACTGCGCTGCCGCACGTTTACGCGGTCGGTGACGTGATTGGTTACCCAAGCCTGGCCTCCGCCGCGTACGATCAGGGCCGCATCGCCGCACAGGCGCTGGTGAAAGGTGAAGCGACGGCGCATCTGATTGAAGATATCCCGACGGGCATCTACACCATTCCAGAAATCAGCTCTGTCGGCAAAACCGAGCAGCAGCTGACGGCCATGAAGGTGCCTTACGAGGTGGGTCGTGCCCAGTTTAAACATCTGGCGCGGGCGCAAATCGTGGGGATGAGCGTGGGTACGCTGAAGCTCCTGTTCCATCGCGAGACGAAAGAGATCCTCGGTATTCACTGCTTCGGTGAGCGCGCGGCGGAAATCATTCATATCGGCCAGGCGATCATGGAGCAAAAAGGTGGTGGCAACACCATTGAGTACTTCGTTAACACCACCTTTAACTACCCGACCATGGCGGAAGCCTATCGGGTAGCTGCGCTGAACGGCTTAAACCGCCTGTTTTAACGCGCTGTCGAAATGGCCATCCATCGCACCCCGGATGGCCTCTGCCAGCTGCTCATAGCGGCTGCGTAGCGGTGATCCCGGACGATAAACCAGACCAATGGTGCGACGCGGCTCCGGCTTAATACACGGCAGATAGACCACGCCATCACGTTTACGCTCGTGCGGCACCGCCAGCGCAGGCAGCAGCGTAATACCGCTTCCCGCCGCCACCATATTACGCAGCGTTTCCAGGCTGGTTGCGCGGAAATGGGTATCTTCATCGGCACCCGCTTCGAAGCAGAAGCCCATCGCCTGATCGCGCAGACAGTGGCCGTCTTCCAGCATCAGCAGTTTTTCACCGGCCAGATCGGCCATCGGCACGCGATCGCGGTTCGCCCACGGGTGATCTTCATAGATCGCCAGCATCATCGGCTCATCGAACAGCGGTACTTCAATAAACGCTTCACTCTCTTTAACCAGCGCCAGGATCGCGCAGTCGAGCTTGCCGCTGTCTAACTGCGCCAGCAGCTGATGGGTTTGCGCTTCATGCAGGTACATTTCGAGTTTCGGGAACGTCTGGTGCAGCATCGGAATGATTTGCGGCAACAGGTACGGGCCAACGGTTGGGATCAGGCCAATATGCAGCGGGCCGGACATCGCTTCCCCCTGCTGGCTTGCCATTTCCTTGAGCACTTTGACCTCGCGCAGTACGGTGCGCGCCTGATCCACCAGCAGCAGACCTGCCTGCGTGAACAGTACCTTACGACTGGTGCGCTCCAGCAGCATCACGCCCAGCTCATCTTCCAGCTTGCGGATCTGACCGCTCAGCGTTGGCTGGCTGACGTGACAGGAGTCTGCCGCGCGGCGAAAATGGCGATGCTCAGCTAACGCTACCAGGTATTCAAGATCACGAATATTCATTATTCATCCTCCGTCGCCACGATAGTTCATGGCGATAGATAGCATAGCAACGAACGATTATCCCTATCAAGCATTCTGTTGAATAATACATCACATAGACGAGGCGGCACGTGTTTGACCCTTGACGTCCCCGCACCGTCAGCGGGTTTCTCTCAAAACTCGAAAAACTAAAGCCAACGTGAACTTTTGCGGACCCCGTGGTCCGCTTTTTTTTGCGTAAAAAAAAGCCCAGCGCTAAGCCAGGCTCCGTTTTTCTCCCTCTCCCCGTGGGAGAGGGCCGGGGTGAGGGCACCAGCCCGCACTATTCAAACCAACCGGTTTTTCGCATCCGCAATCGCCTGCGCTACCTGCTTCGGCGACACGCCGCCTTTCGCTGCACGCTTATCCAGGCAGGATTGCAGGGCCAGAATCGGGTAGACATCCTCCCCGATAACCGCGCTGAATTTTTGCAGGTCGGCAAGCGCCAGCTCTTCAAGGGCTTTACCCTGACGAATCGCTTCCACCACCGCTTCACCCACAATATGGTGCGCCTCGCGGAACGGTACGCCTTTCGCCACCAGGTAGTCCGCCAGCTCGGTAGAGTTAGCATACCCCTGCTGCGCCGCTTCCTGGCAGCGCGGACGTTTCACCTGAATGCCGTCCAGCACCAGCGCGCCCATATGCAGACAGTCCAGCCAGGTGTCGAGCGCGTCGAACAGCCCCTCTTTGTCTTCCTGCATGTCTTTGTTGTACGCCAGCGGCAGCCCTTTCAGGGTCATCATCATACCGGTCAGCGCGCCCTGCACGCGGCCACACTTACCGCGGATCAGCTCCAGCGCATCCGGGTTTTTCTTCTGCGGCATCAGGGAGGAGCCGGACGTCACACGGTCGGACAGCTCTACAAACCCGGCTTCGCCAGAGTTAAAGAAGATCAGGTCTTCGGCAAAGCGCGACAGGTGCACCATCCCGATAGAGGCATTTGAGAGCAGCTCCAGCACGTGGTCACGGTCAGAGACGCTGTCCAGGCTGTTGCGGGTGGCGGAGGCAAAGCCCAGCCAGCCTGCCAGCTGCTCACGGTCGATTTCATACGCCGTACCGGCCAGCGCGCCGCTGCCCAGCGGGCTGACGTCCAGACGCTTTAAGGTATCCTGTAAACGGCTCTCATCACGCGCCAGCATCTCAACGTAGGCCAGACACCAGTGCGCGAACGTCACCGGCTGCGCGCGTTGCAGGTGGGTATAACCCGGCATCACCGCATCCTGATTGTTCTGCGCGGTGTCCACCAGCGCGCTCTGCAACTGACGATTCGCCGCCAGCAGTTCGCCGACGGTCTCCTTACACCACAGCTTCAGGTCGGTCGCCACCTGGTCATTACGGCTACGCCCGGTATGGAGCTTTTTACCCAACTGGCCGACTTTGTCGATCAGTTTGCCTTCCACCCAGCTGTGAATATCTTCGGCATCGCTCTGGAGGATTTGCTCCGGATCCAGACGCACCTCTTCCAGCAGGTTGTTCAGCGCCTCTTCCAGCTGCTGCTGTTCGTCTGCGGTCAGCACGCCAACGGTCACCAGCGCTTTGGACCAGGCCACAGAGCCGACAATATCCTGTTCGGCCAGGCGGTAGTCGAAGCGCAAAGAGTCGTTGAACTGTTTGAACCGCTGATCCGCTGCCTGTGTAAAACGCCCACCCCAAAGTGCCATAACGAATTTCCTTAATGATGATATTTTTGCCCGGTGGCGCTGCGCTTACCGGGCCTACAAAATTCACGTAGGCCGGATAAGCGAAGCGCCATCCGGCACAGAAACTTAAGCCAGAATACGCGTACCAATCGGCGTACCGTTAAACAGCGCCGGGAGTTGCTCCGCGTGACGCCAGGAGGCGATATCCACCGGGCGACCCAGCGTGCGTGCCGCATCCAGCGCGGCGTTCACTTTAACGATCATGCCGTCGGTGATAATGCCCTGATCGATCAGCTGCTCGGCTTTTGCGGCGGTCATTTCCGCAATACGCTGGCCTTTGCCGTCTAGTATGCCGCTCACGTCGGAGAGCAGGATCAGATCTGCGCCCAGCGTGGCCGCCAGCGCGGTTGCCGCCTGGTCCGCATTGACGTTCATCAGCTCGCCCTCTTCGGTCACGCCGATTGAGCTCACCACCGGCAGGAAACCGCCTTCCAGCAGGGTGTTAATCAGCTTAGGCGAACCAGGCTGCGCCAGTCCAACATGGCCAAGCTCTTCGTCGAGCTGGGTCACTTTTACGCTATCGCCATCGCCCAGGTAGAGGCCAACGGACGCAATATGGTGTTTCTTCGCCCATGCCAGCAGCGTTTTGTTCGCCGTGCCCGCCAGCGCGCCGGTAATGATGTCAATCTGGTCCGCAGGCGTCACGCGCAGGCCATTTTTCTTTTTCACCGGCAGGTTGAGCCCTTTCATCAGCTCATCCACCACGCAGCCGCCGCCGTGCACAATCACCAGCGGACGTTGGTGTGATTCACGATAGTTCACCAGTGCGGTAAACAGGCGCTCCAGCGCTTCTTCGCTGTCCAGCAGTACACCACCGAGTTTGATAATTAATGGATTCATCATCACACCTTAAATAAGAGCCTGCGTTTCAGGGAAGCCGAAACGAATATTTGCACACTGCATTGCCTGTGCGGCAGCACCTTTGAGTAAGTTATCTTCTGCGGCGACCACAATCAGATGCTCGCCCTGCACGGCAAAGCCGATGTCGCAGAACGGAAGGCCAACCACGTTTTTCAACGCCGGCACGCCTTTTTCATACAGGCGCACCAGCGGTTTATCCGCATACGCCTGCGTGAAGACCTCGCTCACCTGTTCTTTGGTCACACCCGGCTTCAGGCGGCAGGTAATGGTTTCGAGGATCCCACGCGGGAAGCTGCCGAGGTGCGGGGTGAAAATCACGTCCGCGCCCAGATGGGTGGTGATTTCAGGGTGATGGCGGTGATTAAACACGCCATACGGCTGAAGGCTCACTTCGCAGAAGCTGTTGGAGATCGCCGCTTTGCGCCCGGCTCCGCTCACGCCACTGGTGGCGTTGATCACCGGCCACTGGTTCAGATCCAGCAGACCGGCGTCGATCAACGGCTTCAGAGAAAGCTGCGCCGCCGTCGGGTAACAGCCCGGCACGGCAATCAGGTTCGCTTCTTTCAGTTTATCTGCGCTCCACTCCGCCAGGCCATACACCGCTTTTTCGAGCAGATCCGGGTGCTGATGGGTGAAACCGTAATATTTTTCGTAGAACGCGCTGTCGTTAACGCGAAACGCGCCGGAGAGATCAAAGACCACGCAGCCGGCCGCTAAAAATTGCGGCGCCAGATCGTGGCTGACTTCATGCGCCGTGGCTAAAAACACCACGTCAACGCCGTCGGTGAACTCGCTGATGTCAGACATGGGCTGCAACGGCAGATCGACAATGCCCTTAAGCTGCGGATGCAAATCGGAAATTAACTTTCCGGCATCATTGCTTTGCGCTGACACGGTCAAAGCGGTTATGGTCATATGAGGGTGGCGATTTACGTAGCTTACAAGCTCTGCGCCCGCATAACCGCTAGCGCCTACAATCAGCGTATTCAACATCGGGTTCCTTTATGCTCAACGTTAATGTATTTTTATTCACATTTATTGCATGAATATTGATACTATCACGACCTAAGGTGTGTCAACAATGAAAATGAACTTACCGCCATTTATCGAGATCTACCGCGCCCTGATTGCCACACCGTCCATCAGTGCGACGGAAGAAGCCCTGGATCAGAGCAATGAGTCTTTAATCAATCTGCTGGCGGGTTGGTTTAGCGATCTTGGGTTTAACGTTGAGGTTCAGCCCGTCCCCGGAACACGCCATAAATTTAACCTGCTCGCCAGTACCGGAACCGGTGCGGGCGGCCTGCTGCTGGCTGGCCACACCGACACCGTGCCGTTTGATGATGGCCGCTGGACGCGCGATCCGTTCACGCTGACCGAGCACGACAACAAGCTCTACGGTCTGGGCACCGCCGACATGAAAGGCTTTTTCGCCTTTATCCTCGACGCGCTGCGTGACGTGGACGTGACAACCCTGAAAAAGCCGCTCTACATTCTGGCGACCGCCGATGAAGAGACCAGCATGGCGGGCGCACGTTATTTCTCTGAAAACACATCGATTCGTCCTGACTGCGCGATCATCGGCGAACCGACCTCTCTGCAACCGATTCGGGCGCACAAAGGCCATATTTCTACCGCGGTGCGCGTGCTCGGACAGTCCGGCCACTCCAGCGATCCGGCGCGCGGCGTGAACGCCATTGAGCTGATGCATGACGCGATTGGCCGCATCATGACCCTGCGCGACGATCTGAAAGAGCGCTATCACTACGAGGCGTTCACCGTGCCTTACCCAACGCTTAACCTCGGCAGCCTGCACGGTGGTGATGCGTCAAACCGTATCTGCGCCTGCTGCGAACTGCATATGGATATCCGTCCTCTGCCGGGCATGACGCTAAGCGATCTGGATGGCTTACTGAACGAAGCGCTGGCACCGGTCAGCGAGCGCTGGCCGGGACGTCTGACGGTCTCCGAACTGCATCCGCCGATTCCAGGCTACGAATGTCCGCCTGACCACCAGCTGGTTCAGGTAGTGGAAAAACTGCTCGGCGAGAAAACCGACGTGGTGAACTACTGCACCGAAGCGCCGTTTATTCAGACGCTGTGCCCGACGCTGGTTCTGGGCCCTGGCTCCATCAACCAGGCCCACCAGCCGGACGAATATCTCGAAACCCGCTTCATCAAGCCCACCCGCGAACTCATTACCCAGGTTGTGCATCACTTCTGCTGGCATTAAAAACGCACCGAACAGTCCCCTCTCCCCGTGGGAGAGGGTTAGGGTGAGGGCAACAAATCGCATGATCTCCGTCACATTCCCATAAGCATCTCTTATCTGACGCAATACGAATTAAATTTCGTAAATTGCCCACATTTATTCGTTTGCTGAACCGTTTTCGCAGCAATTGACGACGGGGGTTTTACGTGGCTTTATAAAGGGAGATGACAAAATAATGTCCAGAAGATTTTCGCATGGGCATAAACAAAAATGATGGGGTGACTGGGTTTTTATGAACGAACAATATTCCGCGTTGCGTAGTAATGTCAGTATGCTCGGCAAAGTGCTTGGAGATACCATCAAAGACGCACTGGGGGAGAACATCCTCGACCGCGTTGAAACCATCCGCAAGCTGTCCAAATCTTCCCGCGCCGGTAACGAGGCCAATCGTCAGGAGCTGCTCACCACCTTGCAGAACCTCTCCAACGATGAGCTGCTGCCCGTTGCCCGCGCCTTCAGCCAGTTTCTGAACCTGGCAAACACCGCTGAGCAATACCACAGCATTTCGCCAAAAGGCGAAGCGGCCAGCAACCCGGAAGTCATTGCCCGCACCCTTCGTAAACTCAAAGACCAGCCCGACCTCAACGAAGCGACCATCAAAAAAGCGGTGGAATCCCTTTCGCTGGAGCTGGTGCTGACCGCACACCCAACCGAAATCACCCGTCGTACGC
This sequence comes from Enterobacter cloacae complex sp. IR5403, assembly GCF_049238705.1. Classification (NCBI taxonomy): domain Bacteria; kingdom Pseudomonadati; phylum Pseudomonadota; class Gammaproteobacteria; order Enterobacterales; family Enterobacteriaceae; genus Enterobacter; species Enterobacter cloacae complex sp. IR5403. The sequence goes on from NZ_JBMKHP010000028.1 coordinate 13,543, forward strand.
TGATCCACAAAATGGTGGAAGTGAACAACTGTCTGAAGCAACTGGATAACAAAGACATTGCCGACTACGAACGTAACCAGCTTATGCGCCGTCTGCGCCAGCTGATTGCCCAGTCCTGGCACACGGATGAAATTCGTAAGCATCGCCCAAGCCCGGTCGACGAAGCCAAATGGGGCTTTGCGGTGGTGGAAAACAGCCTGTGGGAAGGGGTCCCCAACTACCTGCGCGAGCTGAACGAACAGCTGGAAGAGAACCTGGGCTACCGCCTGCCGGTTGATTTTGTTCCGGTGCGCTTTACCTCCTGGATGGGCGGCGACCGCGACGGCAACCCGAACGTGACGGCGGAAATCACCCGCCACGTCCTGCTGCTGAGCCGCTGGAAAGCGACCGACCTGTTCCTGAAAGATATTCAGGTGCTGATCTCCGAGCTGTCGATGGTGGAAGCCACGCCGGAACTGCGCGCGCTGGCCGGTGAAGAAGGCGCCAGCGAGCCGTACCGTTTCCTGATGAAAAAACTGCGCGGTCAGCTGATGGCCACTCAGGCCTGGCTGGAAGCGCGCCTGAAAGGCCAGCGCCTGCCGAAGCCGGAAGGTCTGCTGAGCCAGAACGAACAGCTCTGGGAGCCGCTGTACGCCTGCTATAAATCGCTCCAGGCCTGTGGGATGGGCATCATTGCCAACGGCGAACTGCTCGACACCCTGCGCCGCGTGAAGTGTTTCGGCGTGCCGCTGGTGCGTATCGACGTTCGTCAGGAAAGTACCCGTCATACCGAAGCACTGGGCGAGCTGACCCGCTACCTCGGCATCGGCGACTATGAAAGCTGGTCAGAAGCCGACAAACAGGCGTTCCTGATCCGCGAGCTGAACTCCAAGCGCCCGCTGCTGCCGCGCAACTGGGAGCCAAGCAACGACACCCGCGAAGTGCTCAACACCTGTAAAGCGATCGTGGATGCGCCGAAAGGATCGGTGGCCGCCTATGTGATCTCCATGGCGAAGACCCCGTCCGACGTGCTGGGCGTTCACCTTCTGCTGAAAGAAGCGGGCATTGACTATGCCCTGCCAGTGGCCCCGCTGTTTGAGACCCTCGACGACCTGAACAACGCTAACGACGTGATGACCCAGTTGCTGAACATCGACTGGTATCGCGGTTTTATTCAGGGCAAACAGATGGTGATGATTGGCTATTCCGACTCCGCGAAAGATGCGGGCGTGATGGCAGCCTCCTGGGCGCAGTATCAGGCGCAGGATGCGCTAATCAAAACCTGCGAAAAAGCCGGTATTGAACTGACCCTGTTCCACGGACGCGGCGGCTCCATTGGTCGTGGCGGTGCACCTGCACACGCAGCGCTGCTCTCTCAACCACCAGGAAGCCTGAAAGGCGGCCTGCGCGTGACCGAGCAGGGCGAGATGATCCGCTTCAAGTACGGCCTGCCGGAAGTGACCATCAGCAGCCTGTCGCTCTATACCAGCGCGATCCTGGAAGCCAACCTGCTGCCACCGCCGGAGCCAAAAGAGTCCTGGTGCCGCATCATGGATGAGCTGTCAGACATCTCCTGCGATCTGTACCGCGGCTATGTGCGTGAAAACAAAGATTTCGTGCCTTACTTCCGTTCAGCCACGCCTGAGCAGGAGCTGGGTAAACTGCCGCTGGGCTCACGTCCTGCCAAGCGTCGTCCGACCGGCGGCGTTGAATCCCTGCGCGCCATTCCGTGGATCTTCGCCTGGACGCAAAACCGTCTGATGCTGCCCGCCTGGCTGGGTGCCGGTGCGGCGCTGCAAAAAGTGGTGGAAGACGGAAAGCAGAGCGAACTGGAAACCATGTGCCGCGACTGGCCGTTCTTCTCTACCCGTCTGGGCATGCTGGAGATGGTCTTCTCGAAAGCCGACCTGTGGCTGGCGGAATACTACGATCAGCGTCTGGTGAAACCAGAGCTGTGGGCGCTGGGTAAAGAGCTGCGCGAGCTGCTGGAAGGCGATATTAAAGTGGTGCTGGATATCGCTAACGACTCCCACCTGATGGAAGACCTGCCGTGGATCGCCGAGTCTATCCAGCTGCGTAACATCTACACCGACCCGCTGAACGTTTTACAGGCTGAACTGCTGCACCGTTCGCGTCTGGCGGAGGAGGAAGGTAAAGAGCCGGATCCGCGCGTTGAACAGGCGCTGATGGTAACGATAGCAGGCGTTGCGGCAGGTATGCGCAACACCGGTTAATGCTCAGTGCCCGGCAGCGCTACGCTTGCCGGGCACTTCTCGATCTTCCCCCTTCCCTGATTTCCCTCTCAATCTTTACCTCCGGTAAGGCAATCACGTTTCCCTTAGACGTAGCGCAAAAAATGTCCGGCACGCCGGGAGTAGAGTCACTCTTAGTGCAGTTCGAACAGGGCAGGATTTACCTCAAACACTAAGGGAGTAATGTTATGGACCGTGTTATTCAATCCCCGGGAAAATACATCCAGGGCGCAGATGTTCTTTCTCGCCTCGGCGACTACCTGAAGCCGCTGGCGAACCGCTGGCTGGTGGTGGGCGATAAATTTGTGCTGGGTTTTGCTGAAGAAACCCTGCGTCAGAGTTTTAAAAAAGCCGGACTCCATGCCGAAATTGCACCGTTTGGTGGCGAATGTTCACAAAATGAAATCGATCGCCTGAAAAAGCTGGCCGACAGCGCCGACTGCCTGGCGGTGCTGGGTATCGGCGGCGGTAAAACGCTGGATACTGCTAAAGCGCTGGCCCACTTTATGGACGTGCCGGTGGCCATTGCCCCGACCATTGCCTCCACCGATGCGCCGTGCAGCGCCCTCTCCGTGATTTATACCGACAGCGGCGAGTTCGATCGCTACCTGATGCTGCCGCACAACCCGAACATGGTGATTGTTGATACCAAAGTGGTGGCGGGCGCACCTGCACGCCTGCTGGCCGCCGGGATTGGCGATGCGCTTGCGACCTGGTTTGAAGCGCGTGCCTGCTCACGTAGCGGCGCCACGACCATGGCGGGCGGCAAGTGCACGCAGGCAGCGTTAGCGCTGGCAGAGTTGTGCTACAACACGCTGGTTGAAGAGGGCGAGAAAGCGATGCTGGCGGCGGAACAGCACGTGGTGACACCTGCTCTGGAACGTATTATCGAAGCCAACACCTATCTGAGCGGCGTGGGCTTTGAAAGCGGCGGGCTGGCGGCGGCGCATGCCATTCACAACGGCATGACGGCGGTGCCGGATGCGCATCATTTCTACCATGGTGAAAAGGTCGCGTTCGGCACGCTGACGCAACTGGTACTGGAGAACGCGCCGGTTGAAGAAATTGAGACCGTCGCCGCGCTTTGCCACAGCGTTGGGCTGCCGATCACGCTGGCGCAGCTGAATATCAAAGAGGATATTCCGGCCAAAATGCGGCTGATTGCGGAGGCGTCCTGCGCCGAAGGGGAAACCATTCACAACATGCCTGGCGGCGTCACGCCGGATCAGGTCTATGCGGCGCTGCTGGTGGCGGACCAGTATGGACAGCGTTTCCTTCAGGAGTGGGAGTAATAAAAAAGCCGGGTGGCGGCTACGCCTTACCCGGCCTACAAAAGCGTGTCATTCGTAGGCCGGGTAAGCGCAGTGTATGACCGGATACATAGGTGACAGATCAGACCGGGAACATAGGTAACACTTTTCAGTCTATCCGGAGCACACTCTGGGTTTTTCGGTC
>NZ_JBMKHP010000029.1:0-10825 GCF_049238705.1 Enterobacter cloacae complex sp. IR5403
AGCGCACTAAGACCGCACGAATATAATGGTGGGTTAACGCCAAACGAATCAGAAAACCGATACTGGAAAAACTCTAACGCGGTGGCCAGTTTTTGTTGACCACTTCAGTGATGGTAATACTGCCATCTCAACCGCACAGGAGACGATGATCCTGTTCTGGTTGGATTGGAAAAGTCTTCTTGGCCCGCCAGCGCGCGGGCATTTTTTTGGAGGTTGCATGTTTGCTACTGACATCTCACTGAAATACGGCACTCATCAGCCAGAGACGATTCTGGAAACAATGCCGATTGAAGAAGCCTCCGAAATCATCAAGGAGAAGCTTCGTGATGAAGTGCGCCAGGAACTCGAGTGCGAGTATGGCGATCGCCTTTATGAGGCTGAAGAAGAGGCATCAAACTGGGAAAGCAGAGCTGATGACTATGAAAGCGATGCGACTTGCCTGGCTAAGGCCATAAGAGAGGCTTTTGAATCTGCCAACTTCGAAGATGCAAAGGTGATCCTCCAGCGAGCGATGCACGACCACAAAGACTATTTCTGAAGACCCGCTACGGCGGGTTTTTTCATACCTCAGTCGCTTCACCGAGGCGGCTTAGTTATGACAACCGGCGGCCATCCACCGCCCATTAGCGCAGAAGTCTTGTATTAACCGTTCCGTTCGCCGCGATAAGGCCAAGAGGATTTATGAGCAATAAAACTGGAGGCCCTGCGTTTCCACAATCAGGAGTATGTACTCCTGAAATTAACTCATGGGACAGCGATGATTTTGGTGGTCGTGGAATAACCATGCGTGACTACTTCGCGGCTAAGGCTATGGCATCCATTGTGCGCAGATGGGACGGCCATTCGTTTGGTGGCGGCCCGGAATCACCACAATACAAAGAATTAGCCGAAGATGCGTATCACATTGCCGACGCAATGCTCCGCGCTCGGGAGGTATCATGACAGTCACCCACAACGGAAAGCAGTACACCGCCAAAAAGCTCAACGATAACGAGTGGCAACTGACGTCGCTATCGGCACCGCGGGAAAAACTGGTGCTGAACCGTTGGCAGATGCATATCGCTGGCCTCCTGGAACAGGTTGAGGTGAAGGTATGATTGGAATGCACTACGGCACCGCATCAGTGCCACGTGGCGAGGTTTTACCGGGCACAATGCTGCAACACCACGGTAAAACTTATCGCGCCTCTGCGAACGTTGAGAAAGGCCTGTACGCCTTCAACATCTTCGAAAAAACCATCATCAAAAGTGATTCCGTCGTTGTGCTGCTGAATGAGCGCGGCGAGCCGATGGTTCACTGATATTAACCACCCTATTCAACCGATCGGCCTGGCTTTTTGCGGGCGGGATCTGCACATCCAAATTTCAGGAGTTCAGCCATGAACGCATATCTCACTTACGACCGCATCGAAGATCGGCGCTGGGTTGAGCAGCAGCTCACCGACGAGAAAGAGAAGTGGGTCGACGACCGGGCGCAGCAAATCATCGACATGATGCCAAAAGAGCCGTCCGGCCTCTTCCACTTCACGATCCCGATTGACTCCAGACCATACGAAGGACTTCGCAGCGATAAAGTTGGCGAGGCCTACAACGATTTCATTTCGGCAGTTGCTTACGCCCAGGCGGAATACGACTGGGAACACCGGACCGGCTGCCCGTTCTAAGGAGGGATTATGAGCTTAACCCTTGTTGATTTCGTCAAACAACAGGAGCCGCTTTTCATTAAGGCGGCAACTGACGAGCGGATGGTATGGGCGAAGGAAAGCCAGTTCGCCATTCAACTATTTCAGAACAACGACTACCTAGCCAAAGTTGCATTCCAGAACCAGACCAGCACGCAGAACGCAATCATCAACGTTGCGGCCATCGGCATTTCGCTAAACCCGGCTCAGAAGCTGGCTTACTTGGTACCGCGTAAAGGAGCTATTTGCCTCGACATCAGTTACATGGGCCTGATGCACATTGCGCAGCAGTCTGGCGCCATTAAATGGTGTCAGTCGGCAATTGTTCGCAGAAACGACCAGTTCCGGCGCGAAGGGCTCGATAAGCCGCCGATCCACATCTACAACGACTTCGATACCGAAGAGCAGCGCGGGGACATCGTAGGGGCGTATGTAACGGTAAAAACTGACGATGGTGATTACCTCACCCATACGATGCGCATTGATGCCATCTACTCCATCCGTGACCGGTCTGAAGCATGGAAGAAGTACAAATCTGACAACAGCAAGAAGTGTCCATGGGTCACCGATGAAGAGCAGATGATCCTCAAGACGGTCGTGAAGCAGGCAGCAAAATACTGGCCTCGACGTGAGCGCCTGGATGCCGCCATCGACCATGTTAATACCGAGGGTGAGGAAGGTATCAACTTCTCAGCAGAACGCCAGCCAGAACGCGATGTAACCCCAGCAGCGGACGAAATTATCAAGGAGATTAACGACGTCCTTATCGCAATGGATAAGACATGGGAAGAAAACCTGCTCCCAGTCTGTTCGCAAATTTTCCGTCGTGATATTCGCGATTCATCCGAGCTTACCCAAGCCGAGGCAGTTAAGGCCCTAGGCTTCCTCAAGAAGAAGGCGGCAGCATGAACGCCAATCCACTTATGCCCGGTGAAAAATACGGGCACTTAACCGTCAAAGAATACTCGCACATGCTGAGAGGTAGAAGGATGTATCTATGCCTTTGTGTGTGCGGTAATTCCTGCCATAGAGCCGCGAATCAGCTTAAAAGCAACTCAATGAGCAGCTGCGGATGCATGACAGGAAAAAACACCACTCACGGCCAGCGCAATACCCGCGTTTACAGGATTTGGAGCGGGATGAAAAATCGCTGCACGAACCCAAACAACAAAGACTTCGAAAAATACAGTCAGCGCGGTATCTGCGAAAGATGGCTGACGTTCGAGCTATTTCTTGAAGATATGGGTCTCCCTCCTACGCCCAAGCATCAGCTTGATCGGAAGAACAATGAAGGTCCGTATTCTAAAGATAATTGCAGATGGGCAACCGTTACCAAGCAGGCCGAAAACAGATGTACATCGTTTTACTGGTTTGTTGATGGATTGCGTTTTGAAAGCGTCGGAGCCGCGGCGAATCATTTTGGCGTGAAACCAGCAACCATCCACAAATGGTGTCATGGCTACAACAATAGAGGGATTAACATCCCGCCAAGAGCCAACTGCCGTAAGGAGAGGAAATATGGATAACAGGTGGCTCATTAAATTTGAGCAAATATTTGGGCCAATCGCACAAATTGAGCAAGGTAGCGAGACATGGGCAAGAGCGAGACTCGGAGTTATTACTGCCTCTGAAGTGCACAACGTCATTTCCAAGCCAAGATCGGGGAAGAAGTGGACAGACATGAAAATGTCCTACTTCCACACGCTGCTCGCCGAGGTATGCACTGGCGTGGCGCCAGAAGTTAACGCCAAGGCGCTGGCCTGGGGGAAGCAGTATGAGGAAGACGCACGCACCCTCTTCGAGTTCACTACTGACGTGAAAGTCACGGAGTCTCCGATCCTGTTCCGTGACGAGAGCATGCGCACTGCGTGCTCCCCTGACGGCCTTTGCAGTAACGATTTCGGCCTCGAATTGAAATGCCCATTCACCTCTCGCGACTTCATGAAATTCCGCCTTGGCGGTTTCGAAGCCATCAAGTCTGCGTACATGGCCCAGGTGCAGTACAGCATGTGGGTGACCGGGAAAGAAGCCTGGTTCTTTGCCAACTACGACCCGCGCATGAAACGCGAAGGCATTCACCACGTCGTCGTTGAGAGGGATCCGCAGTACATGTCCGACTTCAACGAAATGGTGCCGGAGTTCATCGAGAAGATGGACGAGGCGCTGGCGGAGATCGGCTTCACGTTCGGGGAGCAGTGGAAATGAAACGCACACCCTTCTATCGCAGGCCCGGGCGCACCGGGCAATTTTCCGGCCTCCGTGAACGCGTTATCTGGATGATTCAGACGCGCGGCCGCCCGGTAACGGGCAGCGAAATCGCCGAGAAGTTTGGCGTAACGCTGATCGAGTTTAACCGGGTCGCCAACGGCATCACCCGCGGCACCGGGCAGATAGCGCAGATCGTTGAGTCGGAGAAATGGCTTAACGAGGACGGCATCTGCGACCGGACATTTGACCTGGTCACGAAGCCAAAGGTCTTAACGCCACAGGGTAAATCGCGGCTGTTCACCCGGCGCGCCATTGAGCAATCGCAGGAAGGTAGACGGCAGGAGTGCATAGCGCGTGCCGCCCGCCGTAGCCGACTGATTGCTCAGGGCCTATACATCGACGAAATGGAGTCCATCCTATGACTCACGCTCACGACGACATCACGGTTGGCACACTGTGCCTTCCCTTCATTGGTAACGGCTGGCTAATGCCATGGGGTGAAGTGGTCAGCAATCCATTAAAGGCGCAGCGGCTCGCTGAGGAATATCGGGAAAGGCAGGAGGCGGCATGAAATACGGAAGCGTGTGCAGCGGCATCGAAGCTGCCAGTAAAGCGTGGGAACCTCTCGGCTGGGAACCTGCCTGGTTCTCTGAAATCGAACCATTCCCATCCGCAGTCCTTGCACATCACTGGCCGGAAGTAACCAATCTTGGCGACATGACCAAAATTGCCGAGGCGGTGAGCGTGGGTGAAGTAGAAGCGCCTGATGTTCTGGTCGGTGGTACGCCTTGCCAGGCATTCAGCATCGCAGGCTTGCGTGAAGGCCTGTCTGATGACCGCGGCCAGTTAACTCTCTCTTACGTGGAATTAGCCAATGCAATCGACGCAAAGCGCCGCGAACGCGGTGAACCAGAATCAATCATCGTCTGGGAAAACGTCCCCGGCGTACTCAGCAGCAAAGACAATGCCTTCGGGTGCTTTCTGGCAGGACTTGCCGGAGAAAGCAGTGAGTTGCAGCCAGCAGGGGGAAAATGGACGCACGCAGGTTGTGTGTCTGGACCAGAAAGGGTTATCGCATGGCGCGTCCTTGATGCTCAATTTTTCGGAGTGGCCCAACGACGCAAGCGTGTGTTCGTTGTCGCAAGTGCTCGAAAAGGATTCGATCCCGCAGCGGTACTTTTTGAGCTCAACAGCGTGCGCCGGGATTCTGCGCCGCGCCGAGAAACGCAAAAGGCAGTTGCCGCACTTACTGCAAGAGGCGTTGGAACGTGTGGCGCTGACGACAATCAGGCTCAAGCAGGACACCTGATAGCTCAGTGCGCTAATGGTGACGTTAGCCACACATTAAAGGGCGAAGGATTTGATGGTAGTGAGGACGGAACCGGGAGAGGTGTTCCAGTTGTGGCTTTCGGCGGTGGAAATACCAGTGGAAACATCGATGTTGCCGCCTGCCTGACTGCGAAAGGACAGAGAATAGACTTTGAAGTGGAAACCTTCGCAGTGCACGGCACGCAGGATCCAGATACCAATTGCGAACTGGCACACACACTTGGTCGCAACAACGGACAAGAAAACGCGATAGTTACTGAACCATTCACATTGGCAATCCGTGGGCGCTCAGAAGGAAGTACGGTCGAGGTGAGAAATGACGGCACAGCCAACGCGCGGTTGCCGCCGAATGGCGGCCGTGCAGGCATGGGGGTAGGAGCTATCGGGTGGGGTATGCAGGTTCGCCGTCTAACACCGATTGAGTGCGAGCGCCTGCAGGGATTTCCTGATAATCACACTCTGATCGGCTGGCGCGGGAAGGATGCTGATGAATGCCCAGACGGGCCGCGCTACAAAGCTATCGGCAATAGCATGGCAGTACCGGTAATGCGCTGGATTGGTGAGCGCATCGCCGCCGCGCTGCCAGTCGAAGCGCCTGCACCGCGCAACTGGCAGCGCCCGTTCCTGAAATGGGCTGGCGGGAAATATTCCCTGCTTCCGGAACTGGATCGCCTGATCCCAGCCGGTAAACGCCTCGTTGAGCCATTCGTTGGTGGCGGCTCGGTATTTCTCAACTCCGAAAAACATGAATCTTTCCTGCTTGCTGACGTCAATGCAGATCTGATTAACCTCTATCAGATGCTTGAAGTTGACCACATCAGAGTATGCTCGCTTGCCAAAATATTGTTTGAGCGCGCCAACAGTGAGATGGCTTACAAAGAGCTTCGGGATGAGTTTAATAACCAGCGCATGGGCGCGCCGGAGCGCGCAGCAGCCTTTCTCTTCCTCAATCGACACTGCTTTAACGGCCTGATTCGATACAACCGTGATGGTTTCTTTAATGTTGGCTGGGGCAAGTACGAAGCGCCCTATTTCCCAGAGATTGAAATAAAGGCTTTTAAGCAGAAGTCGCATAAATGCGTTTTTATGAATGCTGGATATCGAAGGACCCTGGCGCTGACCGGTGAGGGTGATGTTGTTTACTGCGACCCTCCGTATGAGCCGTTGCCTGGTACCGCAGGTTTCACAAATTACGCCGCAGGCGGTTTCTCATGGGCTGATCAGATTTCACTTGCGGAAAGCTGTGTAGCAGCCCACCAGCGAGGCGCGAAAGTTCTTATCAGTAACTCAACAGCGCCACGAGTTCTTGAGCTTTATGAGCAGCACGGATTCATCCTTCACCATGTTGATGCCCGGCGGGCGATATCCAGCAAGGGCAGTACGCGTGAGGCGGCGAAGGATATCGTCGCCACTTTGGGGATTTAACCATGACGCCAGAAACAGACAACGCCATCCGCGCCGCCTGCCGCCGATGCACAGAGGAAATCCAGCAGGCCATGCGCAAGAAGCCAAAGCCTAACTGGAACGAAACGGTGCCTCCCATCATCAACAAGCATCACAAGAAAATTGAAGCCCTGGGAGTTAGCCTCCTTGAGTTCGTTGTATACACAGGTCGGCTTAATCGCCGCTTCGGAGTGGATTCATGAGCAATTCGATAGCAGACGGAGCGAAATTAACTCCGGAGACATTCGCAGATTTCATTGAGCGCTTGAGGTATCACCATCGCGGCGATGGTGTTAATCGTCACGCCACCGCCGATCCGATTTTCATGGTTCAGAAGCAGGCAACCATTTATGGCCTGGCAGAAGAGTACGGCGAATCGAAGATAGTCCATTTCGAAGAATGCGAATGGGACAGCCCTCAAGAGTATTGGGACGATCTGGATGAACAACAGCAGGAAGAGTTAAACGCCTTCTGCATTGACCAGTGCGACACTGCCTTTACTGATCTCGATGAAGATGCTCAGTGGGAAGTGCTGGCTGACCTTGACGGCCACACTGTCTGCGGTACACGTAAAGAGTGGCAGAACATTAACGCTCATTTTACCCGTGAAGCAGCGGATGCTTTCATTCGCCGCAAACAGCATGATTATCCTCCTCTGCGGGTCTACGTCGAGAGCATGTACTTCGGCTGGGAGTATCAGGAAATCGTCCGCGCTCTATGCGACGGAAGACTGGTGCTAGCCGAAAAAAATGGCGGTGAAGTATGAAGGCACTAATCACCCGGGAGCTTAAGGCTCCTTTTTTATTGCTGGCGTTCACTTTCGATCGAATTAACCGACAGTTCCGGGAGCAGTGATTATGTCTCGCCAAAAGTTCACAAATCGCAAAGCTCGCATTGAAAAGAAATTCAGCACTGAAGCGATGCGTCTGCTGATTGCGCTCATGCCGAAACAATACCGACCAGAGATATTCACTCTCGATGAAGGCTATATCGGTGGTTTGCATTACCGGGAATGGCAGGTATGCGAGGTCGATTACTGGGGTGAGGCCGATAGTTGGGATGCTTTCTATCTTCTGCATGATGCCCTGATCCTGCATACCACAGATTGGGAAGGAATGGGTCGCGCAGATGATGCAGAGTTCTCTGGTGACGAGTCAATCGACAGAACCCCGTTTTACTCTCCGTGGCGCATTGGTGATGTAACCCGCGCCGAAATAATCCGGCATTGCCGGCGGCTTGTGTCCGCTGGCATCAAATGGGACGCATAACATGGCCGATATCATCGATACCGCAGCAGAGATTGAAGAGCTTCAGCGTAACGCAGCCCTTTCCGCTCACCGCATCGACCGTAACGCCGTATCAGCAGAGCATTGCAGTGAATGCGGTGATGATATCCCTGAACAGCGGCGGATTGCGGTTCCCGGCTGCCAGAATTGCGCAGAGTGTCAGGGCATCATTGAACTGAAACGCAGGCAAAGGGGGATGTGATGCAGAAGGCAATTTTAGACATGTGCTGCGGGTCGCGAATGTTCTGGTTAGATAAAAAGGATGACCGCGCCGTTTTCAGCGATATCCGTGCAGAGCAGCACACGCTATGCGACGGTCGCCAGCTGGTTATCAGCCCGGACCTTATAGCTGATTTCCGCGCCCTTCCCTTTGCCGATAATACTTTTCCTGTCGTCGTATTTGATCCCCCGCACCTCGAGCGCGTCGGCGATAACGCGTGGATGGGGAAAAAGTACGGCAGGCTCAACAAAGAAACATGGCGCGACGATTTGCGTGCCGGATTCGCTGAAGCATTCAGGGTGTTGTGGCCACACGGTGTGCTCATCTTCAAATGGAACGAAACGCAGATCCCGGTACGTAATATCCTAGCGCTTACCGACGAGAAGCCGATCATCTGGCAGCGCACCGGCAAGTCAGACAAAACCCACTGGGTGATCTTCGTCAAAGGTGGTCCCAATGTTCAGGATAATCCAGCCTAATACCTGGTACGCCGATCCCCACGGCGCGCCCTGCAAAATCCTCCGCGCTACCCACGAAGTCATCCACTACATCCGCAACGGTCGCACCTGCATCGCCAGCATGGGCCGCTTTAATCAGGATTTCGAGCCGCTGACCAAAGCAGAGGCCGAGCGGATCGCCGAAGAAATTGAAACAGCAGAACACTTAAAACGCCTCCGCGCTATGCGGGCGGCATGAGGAGAGATATGAGCACTATTCAGGATATCAGAGACAAATTAGCCAGCCTGGTAACCGAGGCACACAAAGTGGCGTGTTCCCTCGATATAGGTGATGAGCGAACCGAGGCTTTCGAGCTATACGAAGCGCTTCGTCGACTTCAGAGGCAGGGTGCCGCTGGAGAGATTCTATCAGCAACTAACCCGCTTCTCGCCTCGCCATATTACGACGAGGACTGGGACGAAGATGAAGACGACTGACGCAACTGATAGCCAGTTATGAGCTGGCTATTGGGTGCGATGCACCGCCTCACATCCCTTGATGTTATTGCCGCCTACGGGCGGCTTCTTTTTGCCTGGAGATAACCATGAGCGACATTATTCAGTTGGTACCGAATAAATGGGTCACAGAGGAACTTTTAACTGCGACAACCGGCATGTCAAAGCACATGATTCAGCATGCTCGCCGGTCTACCTGGATGGAGGGAAAGCATTATCGCCATGTTGCCCCTGATATGGCACCTAAGCAAAACAGCCCAATCATGTATAACCGCGATGAGATAAACCACTGGATCGAGCACCAAAGCCCAGCGAAACGCCGGAGAATATCTGCTTAAATGTCCTTTGGCACATCAAACGAGGAATGATTATGGCAGCATACCCAACAGGCGTAGAGGTTCATGGCGAATCGTTACGCATATGGTTCATATATCATGGGAAGCGTGTCAGGGAAAATCTCGGCGTTCCTGACACGCCAAAAAACAGGAAAATGGCAGGCGAACTTCGGGCTTCAGTCTGCTTTGCGATAAAGACAGGCACATTCAATTATGCCTCGCAATTCCCTGATTCATCGAACGCAGAGAAATTCAGCACTGTCAGAAAGCAAATCTCACTACTTGAACTGAAATCGAAATGGCTTGGGCTTAAGGAGATGGAGCTTAGCCTCGGGACGTTGAGGCGTTACGATTGCCACCTCACAACCACTATCGAAACAATTGGTGAGCACAGGTATATCGGCAGCCTGAACACTGAAGATATCCTTAGTGCCAGGAAGGAGCTACTGAACGGCTGGCAGAAGACCAGACATGGCCTAAATCATCCACCCAAAAAGGGAAGAAGCGTTCCTACAGTCAATAGCTATATGGCATGCCTTGGCGGGATGCTGGGCTTTGCTTTCAAAAGTGGATACCTGAAAACTGATCTGATGGCAGGTATTACCCCTCTCGCAAAAGAAAGACCCATTCCAGATCCTCTTACTTCTGATGAGTATCAGAGAGTGGTTGCGGCCTGCCCAACGCTACAGTTTCAGAATATGGTTATCTTTGCGGTAAATACAGGCGTCAGGCATGGCGAACTAAGCGCGTTATCCTGGGAGGATGTGGATACTGTCAACTGGACTGTTACAGTGTCACGGAACTATTCCCTGAAGGGAAACTTCACCCTGCCAAAAACCAACGCCGGGATTCGAACAATACAGCTGACCCAGCCAGCAATTGATGCCCTCAAGGCGCAAATGCCACTGACCAGAATGATGGCATCCCACAAGGTAAGCGTCAGCCTACGGGAATACAAAAAAAAGAGAACCGATGAATGCACCTTTATATTCTCGCCGTCCATTACTTCAATGAACGGTAAGAAGACGATGTGCTACGTCCCCGGATCCATTAATTCAGCCTGGCGCACTGCCCTGCGTCGTGCAGGCGTCCGACAAAGACGGTCTTATGAAACCAGGAACACATATGCGTGCTGGGCACTGGTCGCCGGAGCGAACCCAAATTTCGTTGCGCACCAGATGGGCCATTCGTCAGCGCAAATGCTATTCACGGTTTACGGTAAATGGATGACCGAGAACAACCATGACCAGGTGGGCATTTTGAACGCATCATTTACTCAAAATGCCCCACTGATGCCCCATAGAAAAACCGCATAACCTTAACTATCTGATTTAACATATTAATATCACTTCAATCATGATTCATCTGGA
>NZ_JBMKHP010000030.1:0-6227 GCF_049238705.1 Enterobacter cloacae complex sp. IR5403
TCGTACCGTCCGGCGCAGAGCACGGCGTGGCCGCGCACCTACGGCCCGCAGACGGCGAAAGTGGTCGGGCCGCAGGGCGAGAGTATCTGGACGGACAAATACGGCCGAGTGAAGGTGAAGTTCCACTGGGACCGTCTGGCGAAAGGCGATGACACCAGCTCCTGCTGGGTGCGCGTGTCGAGCGCGTGGGCGGGCCAGGGCTACGGCGGGGTGCAGATCCCGCGCGTCGGCGACGAGGTGGTGGTGGACTTTATCAACGGCGACCCGGACCGTCCGATCATTACCGGGCGCGTGTACAACGACGCGAGCATGCCGCCGTGGGCGCTGCCGGCCGCGGCGACGCAGATGGGCTTTTATAGCCGCAGCAAAGATGGCCATAAAGACAATGCCAATATTCTCCGTTTTGAAGATAAAGCCGGGCACGAGCAGATCTGGATCCATGCAGAAAAAAATATGGATACGGATATTGAAAATTCTGAAACTCATGATGTCGGTGTCGATCGTAGAAAAACCATCGGACAGGATGAGAATATAACGATTAAGCGGAACCAGAAATCAGATGTAGGTAATAATGAAACGCATAATATTGGTAACAAGCACGTTATAAACGTTGGGAAAGATCAAACCGTCTTGACCATGGATAAAGAAGGTAACGCGCTGCTGGAATCTGTGACCACGATTAAACTCAAAGTTAAAGACAACTATATTCTGATCGCCCCGGATACCATTGAGATTCACGTAGGCCAAGGCAACCTCAAAGCAGAGGCTGTGGAACAAGCCATCTTCAAAGGTGAAGAGCTTACAAAACTGGGTGATGGGATCAATACCGAGCTCAAGGCAAATGATACGGTGAGTATAACGGGAACTAACCTTACCGATATTAAGGGCGCGATTGTAAAAGTTAACAGTTAATCTGCGTACAGAGAACGCTATTATGGGAAAACCAGCCGCCAGAGCGCGCATTGATTCCAGCGCACATACTGGCCCAATTCAAAGCGGAAGTCCCAACGTAATTATTGGCGGATTTCCGGCGGCACGAAAAGGCGACCCGCTTTCATGTTCTCAACATGGTCAGGGAAGTATTCTCAGCGGTTCAACAACGGTATTTGTGAACGGTTTACCTCTCGCCAGGGAAGGCGACAAGACGGGTTGCAATACTTCAGCGACCCCTGCGGTCGCAACCACTCAACCTGCACCTCCGCAATATTGGGGAGGAACGGCGGCGAAGGGTGCGGGTAAAGATGGTGCTATACATGGTGATGTTTACGACGCCCGGGTGCTCGGCGCCTATGCAAGTCTTGAAGATAAATCCGGCTTTGGAAAACCCGATACGGCTTCAGCCGGATTCGCGCTTGCCGATATCACGGTCGGGAATACAAAAAGCCAGGATAAATATAAAGGCGAGGTTCGTACAAAAGTAGGGGTGGCGAATGCCAGCGGCACGTTAGTGACAGATAGGGCCGATTACGGGGCTATCAACCTCAATGCTAACGCTACCGCGATACAATATGGCGCCTCGGGTAGCATTGGAAAAGAAGGGGAGCAATACGGCGGGGTTGGTGGGGACGTGTATCTGGCAACCGCTGAAGCGAAGGCTGTCAGTGAAATGTACGACGGTAATAAAGGACGTTATGGTTTTAATGTGGAACTTGGCGCAGAAGCAGCGGCGGTCAAAGGAGAAGCGACGGCTAAAGCCGATTTTTATGGCGTAGTCGTTGCCGATGGCAAACTTTCAGGGAGTGCAGGGAGCGCTGGCGCTTCTGCTGGCGTGGGAACCTGGATTGATAGTACAGATTATTCGTTTAACCTCAAGGTATCAGGTGAGCTTGCAGTGGCACTTGGTCTGGGAGGGGATGCCAGTATCAAATTGGCTCTCAAACCGATCCTTGACTGGATTTATGACGATGATGAGAGCAAGCCTTCTCCAGCGGCGGGCAGTGGCGATGGTGTGATTAAGACGGGCTGTGTTACAGTCCTGGTAGGAGATTAAAATGTGTAAATGGGGAACGTTGTAATGCATTGGTTTTTCTTTATTCTCTTTATGATTTGGACGCTAGCGCTAATCTGGAATGGAAAAGATTTATTTAACAAAAAACAATGGCTCCTGGCTGGGTTGATGTTCGTTCTGGTGCTAGTGGCTACAGTCGTCATTGGCTTTACGTTGAAATGGCTTGCTCAGTCAATGTCATTATTTTCCGTCGCAACGGCCAAACATTATTCGATCATCTTATCCATGTCTTTCCTGTGCGTCTGGGGATTAAAGGTCACAGTAGTCCTGCTGTGCACGTTATTTTCCGGGATTATGGGGGGGCACAAAAGATACAACGCAGAAAATTATGAAAAATTATCGTCTATGACACGTGCCGTGGCGCCTGGCTTACTTATCTTTGCTAAAAGCTTAATTACCCTCGGAAGCTTCCTTATGTTTTCGGGTTTATGGCTTAAGTAAGCGCGACGAGTGAGGTTGCATTATGGTTACTGAAAAAAAATATCTTTTTCCTCTCGAGATGAAGGATCAGGAAAAAGAGATTCGGGAAAAATTCTGGAAATGTCTCTATACCTCCGGAGAAAAAGAGATGTTCCATTACTGGCTACTGTTACCACAGAATGTTAAGCCAGCAGAGTTAAAACCGGTCACGTTTCAGGAGGTTGGACTGACGAATATTGGACGATACATCGCCGATGACACCGGCCCCTATATTGAAGTCTGGGCTGCGTATGAACACTGCCAGTGGGAGATGAATGCGTCAGACTGGCTTATCAATAAGCTCGACTTAATGGGCGAGAAAGTACTGAGCCAGAGGATAATTACGCATCCTTCAGGAAGTGGAAAATTTGCGGATATCCTGTCCATTAAAAAGATGCCATCGGGTGATGAGGTCGTTTCACGGTATACGGTGCAAAAAGATTATAATCCTGTAAATGGTGGAGGGAATTACTTCCTTTTGAAAACGGCTTGTGGTTCTAAGGATTACAACTCGATCGCCGATACTATTTTCCTGATTGCTATCAACTGGGATTTAATGCATCGCAGCAATATGATGCTTTCAGAACTGTTGAAAACAGTTAGCCTTAGCAACAAAAATGACAGTGGATTTAAAATTCCGGATTCATGGCAGGTGAGTACACTGGATGATAATCGTCTGGTAATTGAACACACGTTAGGTAATGTCAACCATGGAGTGATTAATTTCTGTCTTTTCCGTCAGACTGATTATCCTTCTGCGCAGGCTATTTTCGAAGTAGCAACTGCGCGTTTTAACCGTCACGATAGTGCGGTCTCTCTTGCGACGTCGGACATTGCCAGCATTCCAAATGATATCAATCTCACGTTTACAGGCGATCTTTATAGCTGTACTGGAGAGGTTGTCAGCGCTGCTGAGAATATCAGGGCTTATTACGACATGCGTATCTTCAAAATTAATGATTTATGGTGTTACGTTGAGGTGGTTGGGCCCCATCGTAATCATCGGGATTATTATTACGAAACCAATAAACGATGTATGGAACTTATTCTTTCTACGTTTCGCATAGAAAAACGATGAGCTGACAAAGTTAATTCATGGCCATCTAAATAAAACCATAGAAATGTGGTTTTATTTTTTTTGCACAGAAACATGATCATAAACGCGGGTGAATATAAGCAAAAAACTCGCGATCAGATTCGTTCAAGTGGTTATGTTATCGATACGCTTGAGGCTGCGATGTGGTCCGTATGGAATACTGATAATTTCCGCGATGCGATTCTGCTGGCCGCCAATCTTGCCGATGATGCTGACAGCGTTGCGGCGACGGCGGGACAAATAGCGGGGGCGTTGTATGGTTATTCCGCTATCCCGCAGGACTGGAAAGATAAACTCGTACAACACGAACGTATTGCCACAATGGCGGGTAAACTATTCGATAGAGCACCTGAGGATAATTTTTTATAGTTAGAATTACCAAGGGTAAGCGAGGGCATATGATGACTTGCGATCAGGTATGGAATTTTTAGTTAACTGAATCTACTGCAATGAATGAAATGACAATGTTTGGTTACGTTGATAGAGCATTAACTTTAGCACAGAAAAGATATGCAGACGTCAAGAATCGTGATCCCCAATCCCCGCTTTTGCAAATGTACGACTCTATTGTACAACAATTATCATTTCTACGGGATTTAATCGAAGGCAAGGAAAAGGATAGAGCGAAATTATGGGGTATGACGTTCGGTATGTATGCAGGGAAGGAGTTTGATCATTCTGATGAGTTGTTTTTTGAAAGGTTGTCAGATGCCTGGTTTATTGTGGATCAAATCCGCCGAGGGTTAAAGGTTAGGCTGCCGCATGAGGTCGATACCAACTATAATAAAAAGAAACAAAACCTCATGAAGAAATTCCCTGATGAATTTTAGTATTTCATATGAATAATATTTTTTATTATGGGTGAAAGGTGATTGACTTACATGCTGATTTAAATGCCTTGTTAAAATATGTTGATAGATATCGTAAATACTTACCCATTAGCAGACCTTCAGTCCAGCGAAGGATGCAGTATACGTATGATAATAAGCCATTAGAATCATCCTCAAATAGTGATGTACAAAAACAATGGGATTTACCACCACCATGTAATATCTCACTAGCGCAATCACGGGATCGTGCGGTAGGTACGCTTATTGGTCTTGCTGTTGGAGATGCTGTAGGTACCACGCTCGAATTTTTACCGCGTGACAGAGCATACGTCAAAGATATGACAGGAGGTGGGCCATTTCAACTTCGTGCAGGCGAATGGACGGATGATACATCCATGGCATTATGTCTTGCGGAAACGCTTCTTGAGAAAGGCGATGCTGATACTATATGTTTCAGGAATAAGCTTCTGGAATGGTATCAGCATGGTTATAACAGTTCAAATGGCGTCTGTTTTGATATAGGTAATACAACGCGATTTGCTTTAGAGCAATATTTAACAATTGGCCCAGGATGGAGCGGCAATACTGCTCCAGAAACTGCGGGTAATGCTTCCATTATCAGACAAGCCCCTGTCTCTATTTTTTTTAGAAAGTCATTAAGCAAAGCGTTTTATGAAGCTAAAAAACAATGTATCGCAACACACGGTGCCGCGGAAGCAATCAATAGCACGCAGTATTTAAGTTATTTGCTTGTGCATATGATTAACGGTAGCAATAAAGATTTTGTTTTTTCTCCGCACGTTATGCCGCTTCAGCCACGCGTAATGATTATCAACGCGGGTGAATATAAGCAAAAAACTCGCGATCAGATTCGTTCAAGTGGTTATGTTATCGATACGCTTGAAGCCGCGATGTGGTCCGTATGGAATACGGATAATTTCCGTGATGCCATTCTGCTGGCAGCCAACCTTGCCGATGATGCTGACAGTGTTGCGGCGACGGCGGGACAAATAGCTGGAGCATTATATGGTTATTCCGGTATTCCGCAGGAGTGGAAAAACAATCTTGTACAACATGAACGTATCGCCAAAATGGCTGGTGAATTGTTCGATAGAGCCCCCGAAGACACTTTCTTATAACTGTTTATCTCAATGAAACTACAGGAAAAGTAGTTTTATTTTGTGGCAAGTGAAGTCAATCTTACAGCTACTCATTATCACATCAACGGCGTTTTCGCTTTGCATACTGAGATGAGTTAACTTCTGGCACTGAGATGAGTCCATAGTGGAATAAAGATTATGCTCAACCGAATTACCGTTCAGCTCCCGGTGGAGGGGCTGCTGTTCTGGAAACTCTCCGGCCGTGAGGCGATGTCCGAGTCGTTCGCGCTGACGCTGACCGTGCTCGGCACGGACGCGCGCATTGACCGCAGCAGGCTGCTGGGCCAGCCGGTCACGGTGACCATCCCGACGCAGAATCTGCTGACCTCCCGCTATGTTAACGGCAAGATTACCCGCGTGGCGGTCAGCGCCGTTGAGCTGACGGGCACCCGCTATGCGGTGTACCAGCTGACGGTGGAGCCGGACCTGTGGCCGATGAAGCGCGACCGTAACCTGCGTATTTTCCAGGGCCAGACGGTACCGCAGATTGTCAAAACCCTGCTGGGAGAGCACCAGGTTAACCTCGAAGACAAACTCACCGGCAGCTACCGCGTGTGGGACTACTGCGTGCAGTATCAGGAGTCGAGCCTGGACTTCATCAGCCGCCTGATGGAGCTGGAGGGGATTGCGTATCACTTCCGCCATGAGGCGGACAAGCATACCCTGGTACTGAC
>NZ_JBMKHP010000031.1:0-5797 GCF_049238705.1 Enterobacter cloacae complex sp. IR5403
AATTCACTGTCGGCGAAGGTAAGTTGATGACTCATGATGAACCCTGTTCCATGGCTACAGATGACAAACATGATCTCATATCAGGGACTTGTTCGCACCTTCCTTAGGTCAATATCGGTTTTAGTCATTTTTTATTTGTTCCATTGTCATTTTGATTTTATTTGCAGCAGCCAGGAAAGGCGCTGCGAGAGTAAGGACTCTGTTTTCCAGGTCATCAAGCGCAGTTATTTTCTCGTCATCCGTCAGATAAGCGTCATTGTTGATT
This sequence comes from Enterobacter cloacae complex sp. IR5403, assembly GCF_049238705.1. Lineage (NCBI taxonomy): Bacteria > Pseudomonadati > Pseudomonadota > Gammaproteobacteria > Enterobacterales > Enterobacteriaceae > Enterobacter > Enterobacter cloacae complex sp. IR5403. The sequence goes on from NZ_JBMKHP010000031.1 coordinate 266, forward strand.
GCTTCGATCTCAGTGAAATACCATTCACAGCATTTAACGTGCTGGGCGAATCGCTTTGTTTGAGTTGTTTCCAGGTGCATTAATCGTGTGTTTCCTTTTCATCGTGAAAAATAAAATCGAGGTCTTGCGTGTGATGGGATAATCCCCACGTTTGGCAATACCCGACAAAATCGGCGTAGTTTTCCCACCCCTTCACCTGCCAGGATCTAAGATCACTGCTATCAATTTGGTATTCACGGCGGCGGCGTGGTTTATAGAAGACGTTATCCGAAGATGCTAAAACATCCTGCAATAGTTCAAACTCAGCCCCTACGGGCACCGTTGCAGGGTATTCTATTATTTCGGTGATCCATTCTCCTGGAATAGACTCTCGTGCGAGGTCTTGTAGAGAAGAGGTGTATTTACGTTTGCTGGCGCGTGTTGCTTGTTCTATCCGTTTAATTGGATTTCGTTCTTTTCGTCCCATTCATTCCTCGTAGAGGGGAAACTCCTTTTTTTCTCGTTAATGTCCATACTGCGTAAAATGCAAATAACCAATAAATAGCGATGATCATAAAAGTTTCCCGTAGATTTTATTAGTTGTTTGAGTAGATGATCTCATAATCCGAGATCATTGATTTTACTGTTACGTCAAAATAGCCAGTTTCTTTAAAGTCGATCACACCGAATGATTTTAACGTGTGAAGCCAGAACATCACACCGCCCTGCGAACATCCAGAACGTTCGATAATGTCACCAAGTCGGATCTTGGTTGGTTTGGATCTGTAAAAGTATTGCAGGGTTTCTAATACGCGCTTTCCAGCGTCGTTAATCTGAATACGGTCAACGCCGTATTTTACTAAGTATTGAATCATAATCCTCCTGGTTATTAATGGCTACAAGCGCCCTGTTCTTTCGAAGAGATTTCTCTTCATTTTCAGATGTTCTATGGCTTTCGGGTTGGTTAGCTTCCCCTGACTCTCGAATAACACGAGGTATGGCAGATCGTAATCCTGGAATACCAAGAAGCGATCAGATGCGTCGTTTAACCTATTAAAAGTTATCCCGTCAAAACGTTCATCCCGTGGCGTTTTAAACTCGAATGGGGAAAGGGTTTGCTGTTTGTCTGGTGCTTTCCTTGCCGCTGGTTTCTTCGTGGGCTTTGGCTTCGGTGCTGGCTCCACTTTTTCCGGCGCTGGCGCTTCCTCTTCCGGCGTATCGTCAAACTCGCACATCGGATCGGCTTCTGGAACAGACTGTTGCTTTTCTTCCTGCACCTCTGGCGCTACGTCTTCTTTAGCGTTGCCAAACACTGGATGTTTTAGACAATCCACCCATTCAGGCGCGGTTTTGCGTTTCATCGCGTTAATATCACGCTCGAAGAGGAAATCTTCTGGCGTTAGATCTGCAACGCTTTCCCACTGGTAGGATCTGCCTTTAATAGTTCCCGAAATTAGCCCCACAGCTTTAAGTTTCTTTATTCCGTCGCTTGCTGCATCGTATTTTACCCCGACACTCTCACCAAGCTGATCAATGTTGTCGTAATACTTCCCACCTCTCTTTTTCACAAAATTGTGAAAACGATGGCGTATTCTTACAAATAGCTGTTTGTTTGTTGGTGATAATGAAACTGTAACGCCCGTTTTCAGATTGGTGATCCGGGTGCATTCGTTGAAAGCGTCTTCTGTATTGGTAAAACTAAAAACCTTACTGTTTATAATGTCAGTCATGTTAGGGTGTATCCTTATTTGATAGAACGTTCTCCGCTCTGAATTGATGTGGAAAGTTTGGTTGCAGCGTCAATTAACATCTCCTGCACTGTTAAGCCTCGCGCTCGTGCTTCTTTGAACAAAGTGGTAAACACTTCATCCGGCAGTTTTACGAATGTTCCGGCTGGTTTCTTCTTTTGGGTTTCGCTCATATGGTTTCTCCTTCTGGGTTAGCTGGTCACTGGGGTGAAATTTGGCGTTGCTCGCCATTCATCAAAGCGTCGGATCGCTTCCTCGAACATTTTCACCCTGTCCGTTTGTTCACTCTTACGTGCTCGGACAAGTGAACTGTAAACAAGTGTTCGTGTTGTTCGGCCTGTAACCAAATCTGCGTAGATTTGGTCAACGTTGAAGTAACGCATGTTATTTGCTCCTGTTTGGTTTTCTCCAGACGCAAAAAAGCCCCCGCACCGTTTACCCGGTGGAGGCTGCAATTCATGCGTGATGGAATGTTGTTAGATGGGGGTCAAGTGATAACGCTTATCACCATACTTTTAATAATACACTAAAATCACACCGATTGTCAAGCTATTTTTCAACAAGTTCGAAAAAGTCAAGTTCATTACGTGCTTTATACCAGAAAATAAAGCTACCTGTCAACATAAATCTGTGATATGATCCAAGCCCGAGAAGCCAACCTATACACAACCAGAAAAAGCTCCTGTATCGCGTTCTGAGAGCTTTTGTGATATCAGTAGTACATCTGCATTCCCTACCCTGTTTAAATCGCTCTACGGGCTTCCTGTGCGCCCTCTGGCACTTACCGAAACCAATAGCACAACTACAGAGGGATAACGGTAGTTATCAGGATAGTAGGTGTTGGGATTGGATTGAGGCTGGATGAACTGGAGCTATCAGCGACCAGTGAAGCCTTAGCCGTGGGCTAACTTTGCATGGATGAAATGCGGAGCATGGAAGACAGGCAGAAGTTATGCCGAAAGACATTGCGCACACGGCGCATAGCTTCTGTGCCTCGTTTCACGAGGGCGAAGCCCTGGCACAATCACAGACAGATGCGCTGATCGCTGCGTCGTGAGCGGCTGACCGAGTAGCCACCCAAAGGCGAATCAGGTCACTTGCCAGGCGACACACGCCAGCAAAGCGAATCTTTCACAAGATCTTCTAAAAGCTCTCTTTTAGAGATCGCTTTTAGAATCTCTTTATATAGTACAGGTTTTTCCCGTATATCATGCCGAAACATACGGGTTTTTCCTGTATATCATCATGCAGACATACGGGTTTTTCCTGTATATCCAGTTAACCAACATCTGAACATACGGGTTTTTCCCGTATATTACGAAAGTAACAAAACGTCACTTTCAGCCCTTCACCCAACGGTAGACCGTCGCCCTGCTCACTGCGTACAGTCCATACAACAACACCTAAGATTAATCCTACTAAAGCGGTGGTTAATAACGGTAAACCCGCTGGTAATTGGCCTGTAAAGATCAGGGTTAAATGTAGCCAAATCACCCAAAGTAGTAACAATAGAAACTATAACCTACTTTACACAATCTCTTGTGCCGTGCGGCTTACAGCGATCATTGTGGACAATGAGCACTTTCCATACATGTGCAATTTGCTGAACGAGTTTTCTCGTTTTATTGTTATAAAGTAACAATTCGATTTTTCCATGCTGAAACCCACCAATTCATTAGCACTCTAATTATTTCATCATGCAATCAATCTAAATGAGAAAATTCTCATTTCCTATGCGATATCGCCATTCTTTAGGACATTAGAGTTATCTGTCCTATTCATCCCCCATTGAAAACAGACACTTATGATCAACCTCGATTTTATCGCCTTTTTTCGGCTGTTTCTGGTGCCAAAAGCCACGGTGAAAATAAATAAGTTGACAATAACCACTTTCCATGAAACAAGAGAAATAAAAATAAAATCGTTCTAAATCAATAACTTGATATTTTGGCATTTCTGCGCCTGGAATCGGGGCGGCCTCGATCATGCCGTTCAGCAGGTCAAGCAACCGCGCTCCGCTAAACCGGGTTTAATCGCGTTTAATGCCACTTAATACCGTCGAAACTCCGCGAATAAGACATTTTTGCAAATAGGTGCAAATTGATCTTGCTATCTATCTGTTTTTGATCAATATTCATACCATCGAGACAGGCTAAGGAGGTGTGAGAATGGCAATCAGCAAGGGTGCAAAACGTACTGACGGACTGGACAGCGCCGATCAGGTGAAGATGGTAGTGGAAGAAATCGCGAAGAAGAGCCAGACAGTGGCGGATCTCTTCCTTATAGGAGTAGAGACACAGCTTCGCGGCGTGGATATGCGTTCCTGGCGTTGGGATGAACTGAATATCGGTAGCAAAGTATTGCGCATCACCCAGGACAAAACCAAAGAAGCGGTAGAAGTGGAATTGACAGAGACAGCAAGGGAGGTGCTCAAGGCTCGTTACAACGAGCGAGGGGATAACGTGTATGTATTCCAAAATGACAGCAACCGGAGCAAGGGTAAGCCGATTAGCCGTTCCAAAATCCACGCAGAGATTCAGTATGCAGTGGACAAGCTCAAGATGCAGCGCTTAATTCCACAGGAGGCAGTGATCAGTATGCACAGTGCCAGGAAAACCGTTGCAACAATCGCCCATAAAAACCATGAAGATCTTGAGGTTATTAGCAAAATGTTAGGCCATCGCTCAACGGAGCACACACGCGCCTACCTGGGGATCACACAGGCCAAAGTTGACGCATTAAGAACGAAGTATTCAACGGGGATCAAGAGAGGGACACGCGCATGAAACGCTTACTTGTGCTGCCGCTGGTAATACTTCCAGTTCTCTCCGCTCAAGCTGGGCGCATCACGTTAACGTTAACGGATGAACAGGAGACAGACAACGCGAAGATATGCGTTTATTCCAACGCAAATTATACGGAGACAGTGACGATCAGACCGTCGCAACAATGCCGCTACACAATGACCTTTGAGGAGGAGTAATGAGTATGAAGATTATAGAGATGAACGAACACACCACAGCTTTCAGCCCTATTAAGAGCGAAGAAGAATTGAAATTCGCCGTAGCATTTTTGGACATGTGGCAGAGAAGCCAGGAGCACGGCGTGAACTTTGAACAGGTGTTGAAAGATGCAATTCAACAAGCAACACCGAACGAGGATCGTAAATGGGTGAGTATCAAATGACTAACAGTTACGGATTGAAAACGCCTGAACAATGGCAACAAGAAAGTATTCTTGTCCTGCTGTTTCATTACGACCACGTAGAAGCCTGTTTCATGGCAGACGCAATCAAGGTGTTACCAGAAGATCACGACGTGAACAGAGCGGAGGAGTATTTAGAAAGCCTGATAGAATGGCTGGCTGGTAACACGGACGAAAGCGAAATGAGAAAGGCTATCGAGTGTTACAGCGTCAAAGGCAGCGAACAGCAAACAGAATTTTTCTTAGGTGCAATTCTCGGAGGTGAGTATTGAAAAAGGAAGAAGAGCCGATCACCCGCTTTATCTGGTGTGGTGCTACGGTGTGCGTTTATACGCAGGTAGTGAAGTTTGCAGGGACGACGATACAGCGTCATCTGTTACCGAGAAATTTACGCAATGCTGTTAATAGTGCTGTGCAGGATGCTGAGAACATCCCACACAGCGATCCGACAAACAACAAACCACCACGGAGAGTTAGTAATGTCAGACCATCAGATTGACCTGCCCCCACGATTAGATACAACACTCAGTTAGTAACGTCGGAATCTTCATTCTCAGAATGACCCTTTCTCCAGCCCGCTGCAAATTCAGACGGTGTCTGA
>NZ_JBMKHP010000032.1:0-5009 GCF_049238705.1 Enterobacter cloacae complex sp. IR5403
CGTTTAAACTCTGCGCTGAAATTTCTTTTTTTCATTATGACACCTGTGTTGTTCTGAGGTGAGCATATCACCTCTGTTCAGGTGGCCAAATTCAGTAAACCACTTCAAAGAGATGCAAAATGTAACGCTGATCGGCATGTATAGCGGTATGCGCCTGAATGAAATTTGTTCATTACGTGCGGCCAACATCCGAGAGATTGAAGGGGTGTTATGTTTCGAAGTGACGGAGGGGAAGACCAAATCAGCAGCCCGTATTATTCCGGTGCATAGCCTGATCACTCCGTTGGTGTTATCGCTTCGTGAGAAGCCCTACAACGGATTTTTGTTCTATCGTGCGTCAATCATTGACCGTGCAGACGGAAAGCGCTCTACGTGGCATTCACAGCGTTTTACGAGGGCTAAACGAAAGGCTTTAGGCGAAGCGGGATCAGAGTTGAAAGTTTTTCACTCGTTACGCCACCAAGTGGCGCAAATGTTCGATAGAAATCAAGTGGTTGAGGACAGAATAGCCCTTCTGCTCGGTCACGAGCGCGGCTCTACAGAGAGTTTCAAGACGTACAGCAAGAATGCCGCCTCTCCTGTTGAGCTACGGCAGTATATAGAATTGCTACGCTATCCAGAGATAGAGAATCAATAAAAAAGGGGCGTAAGCCCCTCGTTAACTTATCGAATAGAACATTATTACATTACTTATATATTTAGGTGAATATGAACCAGTATCAAACAAAAAACCGAGCAAAAAAACAACCAGAAAAACATTGCAAGACTAATATATAACAATCAGCAAACACCCACTATAAAGCAGAAAGGTATGTGATATCAATCACTTAGTCAAAGCCATACATCCGTACCACAAATTTTGGCAATACTATTGCTTTATTGTGATAAAAATTACAATATAATTTTAATTAAAATTTAAGGTATTTGTTATGGATACTACATTCATTGCTGAACCTATAGTGAGCATTGACGAGAGGTTGTTAGGCGTTGAGCTTCTCACTCGCTTCATTACCTCAGATGGACGTCACCTTCACCCTGAGTTCGTAATTTCATCTTGGGATTTAGATAGGAAGCGGCTTTTCCTATACGAACAATGTGGAAACATTGCCACTATGCAAACGTGGTTCGAACGAAAGAATCTATTTTGTACACTGAACATTGATCAGCAAATGGCTTTTTTAATACGTCATGACTACATACTTAGACAAACTTTCGAATCGATGCCATTCATCAAACTTGAACTTTCTGAGCATTTCCCTGGTTTGGACAAGGGATTGAAAAGTCCCTTATTAAAATCGCTGAGCCAGGGTGTAAATGGGCTATGGCTCGATGACCTTGGCGCAGGAAACTCGAATGTAGTTAGTTTGATCGAAGGATACTTTGAGGTTGTAAAGGTAGATCGCTGCTTCTTTAATGAGCAGGTGCAGAAACCAACCTTCAACCAGTTGATTGCATCAATCAAAAAATACTGCGACAAAATTATTATTGAAGGGATTGAGAATAGAGATCATATGGGGTTACTGCGTGAGGTGGGAATTTGGGGATTACAGGGCTATCTTTTTAAATCTGTCCCTTTTAAAAATATGGATTCATTGCTTTAGTGTTGAAACCATCAAAAAAGGGGCATAAGCCCCTCATTTTTTAAACTCCGTCGTAACAGTGTCAGATTCAGTTTTCTTAGGTGCATTGTTCACCACCTTCTGTTTCACCGTACCGCCTACAGATTTATTTCCCTGCGTTTTAGTTGCAATCACATTAACTGTAGCTTTACTGACAAGCCTGATCTGTTCAAATTCAAGATCGAATTGCATCGCGTATTCAGATTTATAATCGTAGGAAATGCCGGAGAGAATAACATTCTCGTACACTTTGTGCTCTGTCACTAATGTGATGGGCTGGCGACTGTCAAACATCTTATCGAGGTATTCGATAGCTTGACTGATACGAGTGCCATTCACACCAGCGCTGTATAACAAATCCTTTTCCAGCCTCACCGGAGTTTCGGAAATAATCCCCGATAGCTTGAATGTATTATTCTTAATCTGAACGTGATCGCTCACCTCTGCCCCGCTCTCAACGGGATAGCTGGTAATATCAGCCTGTCTACGGACTCCCGTGTCCGTCACAGCATCAAACACTATCGCCTGATAGTTTTGAATGTAGCTATCTGAGGACGAATTATATACAGATGCAAGGATGGTGAAGCCATTTTCACCTTTGGCGCGGGTAGCACTGCTGTTATTACTGTTCTGAGTTGAATTTATACGGGAGGCATCGCTGCCCCCGATAGTTAAACTTCCAGGTGTTGCCATTTAGCCCCCCGTCCCTTGTCCAGATGAAACAGCCAGCACCATACGCTGATTGTTATCACTGATACGCTGATCAACGGTAGCATTCAGCATGTTTCCGAATGTCGGATCAGGAGAAATAGTTAGATGGATAAGCCCTTCCGGTAGCTGATTCTGCAACACTACAGGCTGCATGATCGGTGCATTGGCTGGCTTAGCTGGCGCTGCTGCACTCTGTTTCAACATTGAAACAGGAGAGTAATCTCCGTTGGTGCTCTGCGCGTAGCTGCTCACGTCTTTAGCGTCGCTTGTCCCGTTCCACCAATCATGGAATGTATCGAACACATTAGGCTGGTGTGTGCCGTCTGCTTTCGGCTGGCTGGCTCCATAGGCGTTAGCCACTGGATTACTTCCAGGCTGTGCAGGTGCTGACGTAGTGCCGTAATGCTGGCTCACCGCTTCTTTAGAGGTGTTATCCCCATTGAGTAGGTTGAGCTTTCCAGTGATCCAGTTGGTCATTTTCATCAGACCATCCACTACATCACCCGCAGCTTTCCCAAGCCCATTGAAGAAGGGTAACGCCTCCTGCATAGCTTCCTTAAACTCTCGCATGGTTTCAGGGTCAATCTCTGACATAAACCCTTCGAAGAATGCCAGTTTCTGGCTATCGTTGAGAATGTCCATTTCCTGATTAAACTTACGGTATGCAACAAGCTGATCTTGCTGTTCCTGGTTCAACCACTGCCCGTTACGCTTGAGTACGTCCACCTGATCAGTGAGTGCCTTACCTTGATTGCGGAAAGCCCCCACATACAACCCCATGTCATCACCAAGCTGTTCCAAAGATGCGAGGATTTGCTCTGAGGATTTCCCTTGTTTTTCCAAGGTGTTAACATAGGCAGAGGTAAAGCCCATCGGGTTTGTTTGGTAACGGCGTAAATCGTCCATCGTGAATCCGGCAGTGTTCACTGCTGACAGAATCCCCTGATCGCCACCTTTCCACTCTCCAGATTTCTTATCGTATTTAGCCTCATTGAGAGTTTGACCTATGCGATCCTGAATATCCTTATAATTATCAAGGAGTTTTCTCATTCCCTGAATACCCATTCCTGAGTCGATCCCGTTAGCGGTAGCGTATTGGCTTTGGGCAACCAGCGCGTTGTAATCGACATTTCCCAGCTTCGCACGCTGTACAATCTCGCTACGCTCTTCCTGTGCTGTAACAGCCTCTTTGCCCCATGAATAAGCACCGTAAGCCGCCGCACCAATCCCAGCGCCAGCCAGCGCACCAGTGCCTAAGCCCATAAGCCCGCCTGTAATCGCTCCAGAACCGCCTACAGGAGCCGTAGCGCCTCGTTTAGCTGCTTCCCTACGCTCTGCGTTAATGCGTCTGTAACTCTGCTGTAAACGCTTAATCTCGCTGTTCTGGCGTTGTAGAGAGATAGTTCCTGCTGCATAGGCTTTAGTGATCCTGCTGGCCTGTAATGCCGCCTGGGTTAATTCGACGTTGGTAAGGTGGTGCATACTTTTAAAGCTGCTGGCAACGTCCAATAGCTTCAATTCAGCCCGTTCACGGCGCTGTGCGTTTCTTGCGGCCTCTTTCGCTGCCTGAGCTTCTGCTCTCGCTTTAGCCTTTGCTGCTCGCTCTGCTTCACGCTGGCTATTATCACGAGGCTTTGACGCTTTCTTATTCAGCCTATCGAGTTCCCTTTCAGCAGACTTTAGCCCCTGACTGAATTTTTTCATATTCAACGTAGGGTCTTTAATGCCTTTGGCTTTCTTCTGAATTTGATCGAAAGCGTCCATAGCTTCCTTCATTGAATTACGATCCACCACGAATTCGACGGTATTACGGATCGTACTCGTATTAACGATTAGTCCACCTGACATTATTCACCACCTTGTTTATCTAAATAATGGTGAATAGCTTGCTCAATCGTATCTCCTCGGAAAATACGTTGCCTAACACCTGTATATGAAATATCTAATAGCGCACATAGTTGACTTACTTTAAGTAAATCTGATGCACTATCACCTTGAATATCAATATGAACGCCTTTTGCACTCTTGAGTATTAACTGCATATTATCTTTCCTCTTATTCTGGAAATAAAAAAGGGCGGGAACACTGGGGAGATGTTCCCAACGTTCACACGCCCTATTCAAAGTTCTTCTTTATTTCAGACGGGAAGAACTACCGTCTATCGCTCATTATGCTGAGACGCTACCGAAAACTATCGCCGTAGGGATGTTATTAATTGGTAGATAGCTGGTTTCTGTTGCAATAGATGGGAATTGCCATTTAGCATCTGAAACAACATACTGATTATGCAGAGTTGCAGATTTTCCAAGTGTCAGATGACGAACACCGATTCCGGTGTGCAGCACCAGTGCATTACTCCCCTCACTCATGCGTGGGATGACGGCGAACCCGTCCACACCGATTTTGTCGGTGATCAGGGAGTACCCTGTTACATCCATTACGGTGATCCCGTTCAGAGTCCACACCTCGTAAGCCGGATTACTTTCTACTGTTCGAGTGTAGAAGTTGTCAGAGCTATTGACACTTAGGGTGTACACCATGAAATCTTTAATAGATGGATGATAGCGAAGTGCTTTAGGGAAGGTGCGAACAAGTCCCTGATATGAGATCATGTTTGTCATCTGTAGCCATGGAACAGGGTTCATCATGAGTCATCAACTTACCTTCGCCGACAGTGAA
>NZ_JBMKHP010000033.1:0-4717 GCF_049238705.1 Enterobacter cloacae complex sp. IR5403
ATCAGACACCGTCTGAATTTGCAGCGGGCTGGAGAAAGGGTCATTCTGAGAATGAAGATTCCGACGTTACTAACTGAGTGTTGTATCTAATCGTGGGGGCAGGTCAACTTGCGAGTGCTTTTCAGTACTTACTAAACCAACACATCATTCTAAAAAAAGGCTAATGCTATACGCCTAATAAAGTTATAGCAAATGGTGAAACAGGAAGTTTCACTGTCAATGAATGGAAGCATAGATATGAAGAGAAATAATGACCTAAAAAGAATCCGTACACACAATGATTACCCAACACTAAAAACAGGACGTAAATCATTCAATAACATGTTCGATAGAACTCTATACAATGATGATTATCATGATGTAACGATTAGTACCGAGTTTAGTAACCTATCATTGTTTTTGAAATGGCATGAAGTGAACTATGTAGAAGGTTGGCATCTTGATAAAGACATACTAAATCCTGGTGCTCGTGAGTATTCATCCCAAAACTGTATGTACGTTCCCCCTGAAGTAAACCAACTATTCAAAAGTACTAAACCAGGCAAGTACATGAAAGGTGTTGAAGCATCAGGTAAGAAATTCAAAGCATACTGTAGCGTAGATAGTAAAAAGAAATGTTTAGGAACTTTCAGTACTGAACTCGAAGCACATGAAGTACATATGAAATGGCGTAAGGCACGTTTGATAGAACTTGCTGAGAAGTACAAAGAATATAAAAAACTAAGTGCGGCACTATTGAATCACGCTAACAACATTTAAAGAAAAAGGCCTGTAGTGGGTGGAATCACTACAGGCCAAGTATTAATTAAGAATATATAGGACTATTTATCATGACAAAAAAGAAAGAACCACATGAACTAATGAAACGTGGCAGAAAAGAAACAGTACATCAAAATAACGATCTACGTAGTCACTTAGCAGGGGTTAAAAATCTAAATCAGTTAACCAGTGCTGCACAGGACGTTATCAAGAAACATATAGATGCTATGACAAAATCAAAAGGTTCTAAGAGAGGTATGGTGAAAAAGAACATACTTATACTTCTAACAATTATGGGTGATATCAGCGTAGCTAAAACAAAAGCAATACTTGATAGTAATGAACTGTTTGAAGGTGATAATTACTCTAAATCGAGGGTGAATGATTACAAGGTAGTACTGACAGGTGTATCACAAGAACTATGGGCTATGTATGTAAATGGTACACCTATTAGAATAGACGATCCGCGAGGTGGTGAGTACCTTACTGGTGAAGAGTTATATAATCTCACTCGCCTTATTCAAAGTAACCCAACTAAAAAACAACTCTCAGATTTCATCAAAAAAATTTATCCGTCCTAAATTAGTACGATAGTGGGGGGCTAATTAGGGTTCCATCGTACTAATTCGGGTTATTATCGACTTTTTAGGAGTAAAATTGACCGAAAAAGCACTAAATTATGGCATTTTTTGGCCTTTTTTAGCTCGTTTTATGTACTATCCCGTATTAGTACCCCTTATATTAATATTAATTGGATCTCCTAATGCCTTACTGATATTCAGTCATTAGAGAGCCTAACTCGCGTTGCTCGTTAGTCTCTATAAAAACCAAAAATTAGATCGCAAACGTTCCGTTTTTTCTCGTGGGTACTCGAAAAGACGGAAGGCGTTTTTTCTCGCTTTGCTCGATAGATGATAGTACTGAATCAAAGTGATTGGGGTCGTTACTGCGTACCTAAAGTCTTTGTGAGTAACTACGCGTCGCCTTGCTCCTTGTCGGGGTTACGGGCTGTTGAAGCCCTTCGTGTACTTACCTACCTTATAGTGGTGATGTTCGATTACTCGACACATGATATAATTGCCATATGCAAACAGCAGGGAAAACAAAATGCAAATAATGAGGATGACATACGACGACATTGATAAAAATGGCTATGCCAAATTACACGTCTATGGAATAGGAACTTTCTCGGTATTCAGTGGGCAGAACCCATATACCAATGATCCCAATTGTGCGTTTATGCCTAATAGTGCTATCCCTACTGGACGGTACTGGATAGTTGATAGGCCAACTGGTTCTACTCTGAATCAGATCCGGGCATGGGGGATTGATACAATCACTGGTAACGATCACTCCGAATGGTTTGCACTCTTCAGTGCTCAAACCATGACAGATAGCATTCTGATTAATGGTGTATCGCGGGGTAGTTTCCGTTTACATCCATTACGGCCAGATGGAACGGGTGTATCAGAGGGATGCATAACATTCGTCAATCGCCCTGATTTCTATACTGTACGTAGTCAGTTGCTACGTACTAAAAAGGTTAAAGTACCAGGTTCCAGAACTGGATTAATGGCGTATGGGTGGGTGGACGTACAAGGGGGTAGCAACTATGCGAACTGTAGGATTCGTTAAGTATGCAGCCTTATATAGTATCTGCATCATCTTTTCATGGTGGCTATCAAGCTTTGGTAAGCCCCTGAGCGGCATAACGCAATGGGCTATGGATACCGCCTATAGTACTTTCGGTTCCGGCCTGAGCGGGTCATACGAAGCTGATGCAGATCCAGTAAGGTTCATAGCCTTAATCGTGATGGTACTCATCTACGCTACGGTACTGTTTCTGCTCATACGCTTAGCCCTCAGAAAGTTCCAAAACAAACGCTAATACCTCATTTTATTAAGTACCCTCACTGGATATAGTGGGGGTAATTTTCATATAGCTATATGTACTGTTTATGTGCTGAATTCTTAATTATTAGTAAATACATAGAAGGTTTGGCAGTACTAACCCACTATGGAATTTTTGAAATGATAAGAATGGAATTTAACAACTACGATGATGGAACATATTACTTTCTTTATGTTACAGAGGAAGTACGCATTGAAACTAATGGTATTGATGGCCTTCAAATGGAAACCCGCGATTCGCGAGTATGGGATTTAGGCGAACCTTTTCAGTATCTAACCATAAGCGAACGAAAGAATGAGTATTTTAACAAAAGTCTACGTAATCAGTACTTAGATACTGTTATTGAAGCGGTGAGAATACTCAACAATTTAATATGAATGGGATAGTTTTATTAGAGAGTGATGACCATATTTTAAAGTCAGGGTCATCACAACTCATGTATTACCTATAAATTTATTTAAAGAGAGTATCAAAATCCACAGTTAAACTTTTGATTGAGTCGGCTAATGATTTATGTACTTCTTCAATATCTGATTTATGTTGCTGCCATTTCTGTAATACGATATATATTCCATCATCCATGTTAAAAGAAGAGATGATCTTGGAATGTATTTTATTTGTTTTGCTTAAATGCGATATTAGCGTATGGAATTTATCAGTTTGCAGTACATAGATTTTCCAAATCTTTAAACCCTCACATCTTGTACCATAATCGATGACTTTTTTACTAAAGTCTTGCCAAAGTTCATTATGCCGTTTGAAGTTATCTAAAAGATCATTTGGAGTAGCGTTATTCTCAGGTTTAATTATTAACCTGTAACTTGCTAACAAATGTTGCTGTAATATTCTTAACTGTATCATTTCGGCCATACACATACTGGCTTGCTTGAACCCTTCATGTTGTATCTTAGGAGAGATCCAATCTTTGGCATTGTACGCAGCATAAACAGCCGCACCAGCCATCGCCATATTACATGCAGCACTTACCCAATCAGTTACACTCCCCCATTCGAACCCTTGAGCATCCAGAAAAAGAACCTTGATAAGTACTAAAACTGCAACAATGAACAGCACTATGATGATGGCTAATAAAGCAAAATTGGTTTTTTTTAATTCCATTGTTGATAAAATCCGCAATCAAATTTATTGATCAAATATTGTACTTTACCATTGCAAACGCAATCAAGTACACTCACAACCTCACGCCCCCCACGATGGGTAGGTTTGTTTAAGGTGTGGGTGTGGCGTGAAGCTATCGCATGATATTCCTCAGTACTGATACTGCCCCTTCAATTTACATGTAAGTAAAGAAATTCTACATAAGGCCGATACTACCCATTGTGACTTAGAGGGTGTTGAAACAACCTCTTGTATTCCAGATAATTCACAAGGGTTACTAATGGGGAAAATTATTGTAGTTTTATTGGTGCTCATCGCTTTGTATTTCAAAATCTCAGGTGGAGATGTTAAGCATGAAGCACAAGCCGAAGAGCCGTCTACTCAGCTCACAGATCAAGAGTTACAGGACGCTAAGGATTTCGCACAGGCACTTATCCAGCGTGATTACACATGCGATAAAGTCACTACGTTTAGCAATGCCAACTTCTCAGGCCGTATAGATGTATGGTGTGATGATCAGTACCAGTATGAGATTACAAAGCCTGGTGGACGCTGGCAGGTAGTAGCGAAGTAATCTGAAAATTTCAGTACTAAGCCCTGTATGGTGTGAATCTACAGGGCTTTTTCAATTTGTAAATGATATTATCATTCAGAACTTGCCTATAGTGAAGAGTGATAAAATGAAAATTACTGTTGAAAATATCTCTGAGATGTTCGAGGGAACGAAAGAACTATTGATTGGTGGGCTGATCACGGCTATCACTGGTTTGATTATTATAATTGGTCCAAATGGCAATGAATATGTAAAAGTGCCATTGATGTTAGGGAAGGTGCGAATAAGCGGGGAAATTCTTCTCGGCTGACTCAGTCATTTCATTTCTTCATGTTTGAGCCGATTTTTTCTCCCGTAAATGCCTTGAATCAGCC
>NZ_JBMKHP010000034.1:0-4044 GCF_049238705.1 Enterobacter cloacae complex sp. IR5403
AGCGCACTAAGACCGCACGAATATAATGGTGGGTTAACGCCAAACGAATCAGAAAACCGATACTGGAAAAACTCTAACGCGGTGGCCAGTTTTTGTTGACCACTTCAATCATCGAGTGCATGGACGGGGCCGATTATGACGACTGCACACAGCAGCTAATCCTGCTCTATGCTGCCGCGCTAATGTCGGCCTCGTCCGGTGCGAGGAGAATCAAGTCTCAGAGCGCACCAAACGGAGCATCAAGGACTTTTGATTACGGCGATGACGCTATTGCATGGCTGCGTAACTCGCTTGCTGCGCTCGATATCAATGGATGTACGGATGACTTGCCAATCAGCGCCGGTAACTCTGTCGGTTTCTTTGATGTCGTTGGAGGGTGCTACTGATGGGAAAACCTGAACCGCTATCTCGTGTGTGGGTCACAACCGATACAGGACGTGTTACCACGGCATACGTAACCGAGTCTGGCGATTGGCATCTGCTATGCCCGAAAGCTCGGAAAGCAGGTGAAACGGTAGTGAGGTGGAGCCGTGAGCGCAACAAGTGAATGGGTATACACCAATGTCGCCACTGTGTGGCCTGTTGGGGCCTTTGATGACTGGACGGGAAAGCAGACCTACGGTGCACCTTACCTCATAGCCTGCACATGGGAGGCAAATAAAGAGATAGCCATCGACGACACCGGAAAGGAGTTCACAACAAACCTGATTTTCTTCACCGAGTCGAAATATCAGGGCGCTTTTGTCCGGCAGCCGGCACGAGATGACTACATCCAGAGAGGCGACTCGTCTGCGCAGGTTGACCCTATTGCCGCAGGCGCTGACAAGGTGAAGGCTGTGAAAGAATGGGATATGTCATTCTTCGCTGAAGACCCCGACTATAAGGTCATGACGTGATGTGTGAAGACTTTAGCTTTGGGCTTGCCTGTTTTGCTCTTGGTTTTTCCTGCGCCTGTCTGTTTATTCAGTTGGTACGTGACTTCATTGAATATAAGCAATCACTTAAGTGAGGTGCATATGCCGGTTAAAGGCATTAAACAGGTACAGCAGAGAGTGACAAATCTGCTTTCCGAGGTGTCTGGACCTATCACCGAAAAAACGATGATGGAAGTGCTTATCGCTGGTCAGTCGAATGCCGCCAACATCACACCAAGAAACTCCTCGACACTCATTAACAGCCAGTATCGGAAAATAACCCCTGTCACAGGTGGGCTGATAGGGCGTGTTGGTTATGCTGCCAATTACGCCCAGTACGTCAATGACGCAAAAGGCACACTGAAAGGCAAGCCCAGACCAAAGGGGAGGGGCGTTTACTGGGGGCCGGCTGGCGAGCCTGATTTCCTCAGGAAGGGATTTGAGCGAGATGGCATGGACGAGATTCGGGAAGTGATTAAACGAGGCTACACCATATGACCCGTACAGAGGTTTATGACGCGCTCAGGGCTTGGTTGCAGTCAAATGGATTCGACACTGGCTATCGCGTCCAGAAGCGTTTCTGGAATGAGCAGGCAGCACAGCAAGCAGATCGCTATCTCATCATTCAGCAGAACGGAGGCGGTGGCACAGAAGAGGCGCTGACCCGCGATTACTTCCGTTTCATCCTGCTATCTGCACAAAATGATGCCTCACCTGACGATGTTGAATCGCGCGCAGATGCCATCAGGCAGGCGATGATTGACGACTACAAAACAGAATGTCTTATCTCGATGCAACCCCTCGGCGGCATCACAGTAATTCTCACCGAAGAAGGGCGCTACCTCTTCGATATCAATTTTCAGACCATAATCTCTCGTTAACGGAGTAAAGCACTATGGCATGTGAATCAGGTGCATTCACAGGGCGTGACGTCGTCGTTTATTACGCGATTGCATGTCCAGAAGCACAACCAACTACTGCTGAGTACAAGCGACTCGGTATGATGCGCGGCAAAACAACCGGCATCGAATGGGACACCGCTGACGCAACTGGCGACATGAGCCCGACCTACACCAAAGAGAACATCACGACATACAAAGAGGTTTCATTCTCTGGTGATGGAGTGACCCGTAAAGAGGATGCTTACTCACAGAACGCGCTGAAGCGCCATGTGTATAATCCTCCACTGGAAACAAGCAATCAGCCTTACGTCTGGTTTAAAATCGTCTCCCCTAATGACATCACCGAGGGTCCATTCCTCGTTACGTCATGGGAAGATGAATCACCTCACGATGACGTTGCTACCTGGTCAATTGAGGCTACCAGTGCTGGCGATGTTGAAGTTCGTGACGTTCCCGATGAAGTCCTTATCGACACGCAGCCGGTAGGCCAGGCACTTACTGAAGGGCAGACTCTCGTTCTGTCAGTGGTTGCTCGCGCTACCGATGGTTCAGCACTGACCTATCAGTGGAAAAAAGGCAGCACTAACGTCACTGGCGCTACATCTGCCACGTACACGAAATCAGGCACAACCACAGCTGACGCTGGCGATTACACTGTTGTAGTAACCTCAACTACCGCAGGCAGTGCAACGTCAAATGTCGCAACTGTGACAGTGACCGCTCCTTAATACCCGGGGCTTCGGCCCCTTAAATTTACAGGGATGATATGGCAGCAATAACAGATATCGGGCAGGCAGAGATAAAGCTCGTCGGCCATACGTATTTTCTGAACCCGTCATTCCTTGCTATGACCCGAATAGGGACACCTGAAGAAATCGTCACTGCGATGGTTCACGTTCACGGCGGTCATTATCCCCAGCACGAAATACGCAACGAGCAGCTATTACAGGACACCAGAGCAATATGTTTTGCCCGAATGGTCAAGGCCGCTGCTTTGATAGTTCAGTCGTGTTGCGAAGAAGATATCTCTCATCTTGTCGGTGGCTATGCGTACACGCCTCGCGGAAAGCTCGTCATGAAGAAAGGTTTCATGCCGCTTGAGGATGTTCTCACACTGGCTCGACACTTGATTAAGCATGGCGTCATGGGAGATCAGGATAGCGAGGACGTAGAGAAAGACGGTGAATATACAAACCGCTTTGATGCCCGGTCATTCGTTTATCTGGCAGTAGCTCACCTGGGAATGAGCGAAGCTGAAGCATGGAACATGACAATGACCTCCTTCAGGGCAGCGATGGAAGCCAAATATCCTAAACCTGAGAAAGCCAAAATCCCATCCAAGAAGAAATACGATGAAGCGATGGATTGGGCTGAACGCATGATAAAAAGAGATTCAGGATCGCATTGAGTGAGTGATTTTGTGCGTGTAGTTGCATTGCAGAATGTTAAGCTTACTAAGTATTGTAATTATTGGATGATATGACTATGCGATTTATGGCTCTTTGTTTTCTTGCTTTGGTTCTGACTGGTTGTTACAAGCAGTCACCATCTGAAAATGAAGCAATTGAGATTGGCAGGAAAGAAATTTCAATGGCTCTATGTGGCAACAGAGAGGGTAGATGCATCTTTTCAGGACACGGAAAGCTCACATATCAGAACGACGCAATGATAACACTAACCAAATTTCTGTTTCATTTGATAATGTAAAAATACATGAAGTTATTGTTCCTGCTCACGGAGTTGAAAGAGGGGTCTACTCAGGCCTTGTGGTTTATGACTTCAATGCTAAAAATGGCGATACATATATAAAAGAAATCTCGCTATCTACAACAGATGGTAGGCACTCAGTTGAATTATGCGGCCATGGATATAAGTTCTGTATCAACTAATGATAGTTAAGTAACGGACCCGCTTAGGCGGGTTTTTTTACGCCCGGAGAAAACATGGCTGAGAACGTAGGAACTATTGAGTACACAGTCAAAGCAGATACTGCCGAGCTACTAACTGCCGGAAAAGAAGTTAAAACTGCCACAGACTCCATGCAGTCTGGCTTTAATAAAACTGACTCATCAGCAAATAAGCTCAAATCTTCCATAACAAAGTTAGCGGCAGCTATATCAGTTGACCTGCTCCCCGTTGATTAGTACACCCCGATGTTAGTAATGTCTTCATAAGCCACATGAGGACATCCCCATGAAGAAGCGTTTTTCCGACGAACAGATCATCAG
>NZ_JBMKHP010000035.1:0-1298 GCF_049238705.1 Enterobacter cloacae complex sp. IR5403
CCGCTTTATCGTTACTTATGTCAGCATTCGCACTTCTGATACCTCCAGCAACCCTCACAGGCCACCTTCAACGGCTTACAGAACGCTCCCCTACCCAACAACACATAAGCGTCGCTGCCGCAGCTTCGGTGCATGGTTTAGCCCCGTTACATCTTCCGCGCAGGCCGACTCGACCAGTGAGCTATTACGCTTTCTTTAAATGATGGCTGCTTCTAAGCCAACATCCTGGCTGTCTGTGCCTTCCCACATCGTTTCCCACTTAACCATGACTTTGGGACCTTAGCTGGCGGTCTGGGTTGTTTCCCTCTTCACGACGGACGTTAGCACCCGCCGTGTGTCTCCCGTGATAACATTCTTCGGTATTCGTAGTTTGCATCGGGTTGGTAAGCCGGGATGGCCCCCTAGCCGAAACAGTGCTCTACCCCCGAAGATGAGTTCACGAGGCGCTACCTAAATAGCTTTCGGGGAGAACCAGCTATCTCCCGGTTTGATTGGCCTTTCACCCCCAGCCACAGGTCATCCGCTAATTTTTCAACATTAGTCGGTTCGGTCCTCCAGTTAGTGTTACCCAACCTTCAACCTGCCCATGGCTAGATCACCGGGTTTCGGGTCTATACCCTGCAACTTAACGCCCAGTTAAGACTCGGTTTCCCTTCGGCTCCCCTATACGGTTAACCTTGCTACAGAATATAAGTCGCTGACCCATTATACAAAAGGTACGCAGTCACCTAACAAGTAGGCTCCCACTGCTTGTACGTACACGGTTTCAGGTTCTTTTTCACTCCCCTCGCCGGGGTTCTTTTCGCCTTTCCCTCACGGTACTGGTTCACTATCGGTCAGTCAGGAGTATTTAGCCTTGGAGGATGGTCCCCCCATATTCAGACAGGATACCACGTGTCCCGCCCTACTCTTCGAGTTCACAGCAAGTGTGCTTTCGTGTACGGGACTATCACCCTGTACCGTCGGACTTTCCAGACCGTTCCACTAACACACAAGCTGATTCAGACTCCGGGCTGCTCCCCGTTCGCTCG
Organism: Enterobacter cloacae complex sp. IR5403; assembly: GCF_049238705.1. Lineage (NCBI taxonomy): Bacteria > Pseudomonadati > Pseudomonadota > Gammaproteobacteria > Enterobacterales > Enterobacteriaceae > Enterobacter > Enterobacter cloacae complex sp. IR5403. Next base: position 1,032 of record NZ_JBMKHP010000035.1, read on the forward strand.
CCGCTACTGGGGGAATCTCGGTTGATTTCTTTTCCTCGGGGTACTTAGATGTTTCAGTTCCCCCGGTTCGCCTCGTTAACCTATGTATTCAGTTAACGATAGTGCAACGGATTGCACTGGGTTTCCCCATTCGGACATCGCCGGGTCAAGGGTTCATATCACCTCGCCGGCGCTTTTCGCAGATTAGCACGTCCTTCATCGCCTCTGACTGCCAGGGCATCCACCGTGTACGCTTAGTCGCTTAACCTCACAACCCGAAGATGTTTC
>NZ_JBMKHP010000036.1:0-1221 GCF_049238705.1 Enterobacter cloacae complex sp. IR5403
TGACCTGCCCCCACGATTAGATACAACACTCAGTTAGTAACGTCGGAATCTTCATTCTCAGAATGACCCTTTCTCCAGCCCGCTGCAAATTCAGACGGTGTCTGATAATTCAGCGTGGAGTGCGGGCGGCATTCGTTATAATCCTGCCGCCAGTCATTAATAATTTTCCTGGCATGAACGATATCGCTGAACCAGTGCTCATTCAAACATTCATCGCGAAATCGTCCGTTAAAGCTCTCAATAAATCCGTTCTGCGTTGGCTTGCCCGGCTGGATTAAGCGCAACTCAACACCATGCTCAAAGGCCCATTGATCCAGTGCACGGCAAGTGAACTCCGGCCCCTGGTCAGTTCTTATCGTCGCCGGATAGCCTCGAAACAGTGCAATGCTGTCCAGAATACGCGTGACCTGAACGCCTGAAATCCCAAAGGCAACAGTGACCGTCAGGCATTCCTTTGTGAAATCATCGACGCAGGTAAGACACTTGATCCTGCGACCGGTGGAAAGTGCGTCCATGACGAAATCCATCGACCAGGTCAGATTGGGCGCCGCCGGACGGAGCAGCGGCAGACGTTCTGTTGCCAGCCCTTTACGACGTCTTCTGCGTTTTACGCCCAGGCCACTGAGGTGATAAAGCCGGTACACGCGCTTATGATTAACATGAAGCCCTTCACGGCGCAGCAACTGCCAAATACGACGGTAGCCAAAACGCCTGCGCTCCAGTGCCAGCTCAGTGATGCGCCCTGATAAATGCGCATCAGCAGCCGGACGGTGAGCCTCATAGCGGCAGGTCGACAGGGATAAACCTGTAAGCCTGCAGGCACGACGTTGCGACAGACCGGTCGCATCACACATCAACATCACGGCTTCCCGCTTCTGGTCTGTCGTCAGTACTTTCGCCCAAGAGCCACCTGAAGCGCCTCTTTATCCAGCATGGCTTCGGCAAGCAGCTTCTTGAGTCTGGTGTTCTCTTCCTCAAGCGACTTCAGGCGCTTAACTTCAGGCACCTCCATACCGCCATACTTCTTACGCCAGGTGTAAAACGTGGCATCGGAAATGGCATGCTTGCGGCAGAGTTCACGGGCGGGTACCCCAGCTTCGGCTTCGCGGAGAATACTGATGATCTGTTCGTCGGAAAAACGCTTCTTCATGGGGATGTCCTCATGTGGCTTATGAAGACATTACTAACATCGGGGTGTACTAATCAACGGGGAGCAGGTCA
>NZ_JBMKHP010000037.1:0-1208 GCF_049238705.1 Enterobacter cloacae complex sp. IR5403
CCAGTATCGGTTTTCTGATTCGTTTGGCGTTAACCCACCATTATATTCGTGCGGTCTTAGTGCGCTGTAATATCCAACGATATAGTCCGTTATTGCGTGAGCTGCATCGCTGAAGCTTACATAGCCCGTCGCCGGCACCCATTCGTTCTTCAGACTCCTGAAGAAGCGCTCCATTGGGCTGTTATCCCAGCAGTTTCCACGCCGACTCATACTCTGCCTGATCCGGTATCGCCACAGTAACTGCCGGAACTGCCTGCTCGTATAATGGCTGCCTTGATCGCTGTGGAACATCACCCCGACGGGCTTACCACGGGTTTCCCATGCCATTTCCAGTGCTTTCATGGTGAGCCTGCTGTCCGGCGAGAACGACATGGCCCAGCCCACTGGCTTTCTTGCGAACAGGTCGAGAACAACGGCGAGGTACGCCCAGCGCTTACCCGTCCAGATATAGGTCACATCACCGCACCACACCTGATTTGGTTCCGTTACGGCGAACTGTCGCTCAAGATGATTCGGGATAGCAACGTGCTCATGACCGCCACGCTTATACCGGTGAGTCGGCTGCTGGCAACTGACCAGCCCCAGCTCTTTCATGAGTCTGCCAGCAAGCCAGCGCCCCATTTGGTAACCTCTCTGGGTTGCCATTGTGGCGATGCTTCTTGCTCCGGCAGAGCCGTGGCTGATGCCATGCAGTTCAAGTACCTGACTGCGTAATACAGCCCGTCTGCCGTCTGGCTTTTCAGGACGGTTTTTCCAGTATTTGTAGCTGCTGCGATGAACCCCGAACACATGGCAGAGAGTGGCCACAGGATAACGCGCCCTGAGTTTCCCGATTATCGAGAACTGTTCAGGGAGTCTGACATCAAGAGCGCGGTAGCCTTTTTTAATATTTCATTTTCCATTTCAATACGTTGTAGCTTTTTCCTGAGCTCACGGATTTCAATTTGTTCCGGGGTAATGGGGGAGGCTTTTGGTGTTTTGCCCTGCCGTTCATCACGTAATTGTTTCACCCATCGCGTCATTGTGGAAAGGCCGACATCCATAGCGCTGGCTGCATCTGCCACGGTGTAGTTCTGGTCAACGACCAGTTGAGCGGATTCGCGTTTAAACTCTGCGCTGAAATTTCTTTTTTTCATTATGACACCTGTGTTGTTCTGAGGTGAGCATATCACCTCTGTTCAGGTGGCCAAATTCAGTAAACCACTTCA
>NZ_JBMKHP010000038.1:0-878 GCF_049238705.1 Enterobacter cloacae complex sp. IR5403
ATCGCCTCCATGCGCCTGTTTGCCCGATTATCCCTGGATAGCGCCCTGCCGGATCGCACCACCATCATGAATTTCCGCCACCTGCTCGAGCAGCATCAACTGGCCCGTCAATTGTTCAAGACCATCAATCGCTGGCTGGCCGAAGCAGGCGTCATGATGACTCAAGGCACCTTGGTCGATGCCACCATCATTGAGGCACCCAGCTCGACCAAGAACAAAGAGCAGCAACGCGATCCGGAGATGCATCAGACCAAGAAAGGCAATCAGTGGCACTTTGGCATGAAGGCCCACATTGGTGTCGATGCCAAGAGTGGCCTGACCCACAGCCTGGTCACCACCGCGGCCAACGAGCATGACCTCAATCAGCTGGGTAATCTGCTGCATGGAGAGGAGCAATTTGTCTCAGCCGATGCCGGCTACCAAGGGGCGCCACAGCGCGAGGAGCTGGCCGAGGTGGATGTGGACTGGCTGATCGCCGAGCGCCCCGGCAAGGTAAGAACCTTGAAACAGCATCCACGCAAGAACAAAACGGCCATCAACATCGAATACATGAAAGCCAGCATCCGGGCCAAGGTGGAGCACCCATTTCGCATCATCAAGCGACAGTTCGGCTTCGTGAAAGCCAGATACAAGGGGTTGCTGAAAAACGATAACCAACTGGCGATGTTATTCACGCTGGCCAACCTGTTTCGGGCGGACCAAATGATACGTCAGTGGGAGAGATCTCACTAAAAACTGGGGATAACGCCTTAAATGGCGAAGAAACGGTCTAAATAGGCTGATTCAAGGCATTTACGGGAGAAAAAATCGGCTCAAACATGAAGAAATGAAATGACTGAGTCAGCCGAGAAGAATTTCCCCGCTTATTCGCACCTTCC
>NZ_JBMKHP010000039.1:0-768 GCF_049238705.1 Enterobacter cloacae complex sp. IR5403
GGTAATGACTCCAACTTATTGATAGTGTTTTATGTTCAGATAATGCCCGATGACTTTGTCATGCAGCTCCACCGATTTTGAGAACGACAGCGACTTCCGTCCCAGCCGTGCCAGGTGCTGCCTCAGATTCAGGTTATGCCGCTCAATTCGCTGCGTATATCGCTTGCTGATTACGTGCAGCTTTCCCTTCAGGCGGGATTCATACAGCGGCCAGCCATCCGTCATCCATATCACCACGTCAAAGGGTGACAGCAGGCTCATAAGACGCCCCAGCGTCGCCATAGTGCGTTCACCGAATACGTGCGCAACAACCGTCTTCCGGAGCCTGTCATACGCGTAAAACAGCCAGCGCTGGCGCGATTTAGCCCCGACATAGCCCCACTGTTCGTCCATTTCCGCGCAGACGATGACGTCACTGCCCGGCTGTATGCGCGAGGTTACCGACTGCGGCCTGAGTTTTTTAAGTGACGTAAAATCGTGTTGAGGCCAACGCCCATAATGCGGGCAGTTGCCCGGCATCCAACGCCATTCATGGCCATATCAATGATTTTCTGGTGCGTACCGGGTTGAGAAGCGGTGTAAGTGAACTGCAGTTGCCATGTTTTACGGCAGTGAGAGCAGAGATAGCGCTGATGTCCGGCGGTGCTTTTGCCGTTACGCACCACCCCGTCAGTAGCTGAACAGGAGGGACAGCTGATAGAAACAGAAGCCACTGGAGCACCTCAAAAACACCATCATACACTAAATCAGTAAGTTGGCAGCATCACC
>NZ_JBMKHP010000040.1:0-582 GCF_049238705.1 Enterobacter cloacae complex sp. IR5403
CCGGGTTGCGGACAGTGTCTGGTGGGTAGTTTGACTGGGGCGGTCTCCTCCCAAAGAGTAACGGAGGAGCACGAAGGTTGGCTAATCCTGGTCGGACATCAGGAGGTTAGTGCAATGGCATAAGCCAGCTTGACTGCGAGCGTGACGGCGCGAGCAGGTGCGAAAGCAGGTCATAGTGATCCGGTGGTTCTGAATGGAAGGGCCATCGCTCAACGGATAAAAGGTACTCCGGGGATAACAGGCTGATACCGCCCAAGAGTTCATATCGACGGCGGTGTTTGGCACCTCGATGTCGGCTCATCACATCCTGGGGCTGAAGTAGGTCCCAAGGGTATGGCTGTTCGCCATTTAAAGTGGTACGCGAGCTGGGTTTAGAACGTCGTGAGACAGTTCGGTCCCTATCTGCCGTGGGCGCTGGAGAATTGAGGGGGGCTGCTCCTAGTACGAGAGGACCGGAGTGGACGCATCACTGGTGTTCGGGTTGTCATGCCAATGGCACTGCCCGGTAGCTAAATGCGGAAGAGATAAGTGCTGAAAGCATCTAAGCACGAAACTTGCCCCGAGATGAGTTCTCCCTGAGAC